>NZ_JBEPDC010000039.1:0-92629 GCF_040300065.1 Nonomuraea sp. NPDC000554
GCTGACCGCCGCGGGCGCGGGCTCCGCGACGGCGGCGACCGGCCGGATCGCGCGACCGGCGGTCCGCCCGTCCACGGGCGCGGCGGCCTGAGCGGCAGCAGGCGTGACGACCGGCACCACCAGTGCGGTGCTTGCTATGGACGCGGAAGCGAGCACGCGCACAAGGGCGTGCCATGGTTGCCGCGGCATGGAGCACTTACCCCCGAAGTGGTGCTATTCATCCCATCAGAAACATAAGTCACGAGCCGACCACATCTCCTCACCCGTCGTCAAATTCGATCCGACATGGGACCCCAACATCTGGCGCCGGCACCGGCGGCCGATGTCAGGGCCGGTAGGGCAGGGCCACCAGCCGGGGGACGGCAGGCGCGGCAGCGCTCGTGATCAGCGCCGAACCGCCTCCGCAGCACCGGCTCCTCGCGGAGACGGACGAAGGTGGCGAATACGGCCGCCACCATGGGGCCACGTAAACCACGGGCGAGAGCCCCCTGCACGAGCAGCGCCCCGACCGCCCTGCCCCCTGGCCTGCTCATCCTGGGTGGAAGAGGCGGTGGCCGCCGGCTTCGACGCGCTCGGCTACGCCCGCGGGGTGCGGACGCTGCGGGCCCGGGCGGCAATGCGCAAGCCATCAAGGAATGCTCGACCACGAGCGCCTCAACAGCACGATGATTTGTCTACACATGGCGGACCAGCTTGAACGTGAATCAGCAGCTGGCGCTTCGGCGGTGGAGTGACGGACGAGCATCACCAGCAGGGCCTCGAAGAGGGCAAGTCGTGCTTGGGTAGCACCCACTCGAACACATCGCGGGCCGTTCGAGTCATTCGCTTTGCCACAAAGACGACTCTGAAAAATTACATCACCGTCTCGACAACCTGTGAAAACCTCTGGGAGATCTTGAAACGATAGCGGGACTGCGGAAGAGTACACGAGTCCAAGAGTTGGGCCACGAACGGGCGAATCTCCCCAGACCTCCCGTTCGTGGCCTGATACAACACAGATAGGGTCGCTCATCGTGAAACATGAAACGGTAGGTCGGAGGGGTCGAAGTGGCAGAGATCATGGCCTTTATTGTTGACCCCTCCGATCCGCCAGTGAACGAGGTCCCGGTTAATATCCCGGTTAGCCACATGTCTGTGGAAGCCGCCAGGTGCGCCATATTCATGGAACGGGTCGCGATTTTCTCTCGGGGTCTGGAAATTCAGGTGGGATACCACGTCAGAGAAAATGCCCTGGATACGACAGAATTCGGCATTCCCGTTCCTGGCTCGCCGGACGACATGAGCTTGGAACTGCTAACCGAAGGCTCAATGAGACGCCTGGCGGTTCGGAAGACCGGCGCAAGTAGTCGGGGCTCTTCGGGCCGGATGTTCTACTGGGCAGCGCCCATGCCGCGTGACCAAGGACTGGATTTGTCAATTTCATGGCCGTCTCTTGGCGTAGAATCCCGGAATTGGCTTATTCGCCAAGACGATCTGGAAGAGGCCGTCTCGAAAGTCAGGGCGTTGTGGCGGTAGATACCCGCAGTCGCCATCGCGTTATCGAGACAAACCATCTATAACGCGACACCAACGAGGAGGGCTTGATTCGGCGTTGCGCCCTTCATTCCAGTACCACGGCGCCAAGCACAGCAAGCGTCGATGTCATCCTCGTGGAGTGGCTGTGGCCTGCCGGAAGGAGCGCATGAGCCTGCGGGCCAAGCCCGTCAGATCGCTGCGTTTGCCGAGCGAGACTCACTTCTCGCACCTCAAGTGATGGCCCGTGACCGATGCGCTACCCGTCGCCTACGTCGGCGTCGGAGGCACCCTCACCGCAACAATCGCCGGCTTCGCCGTCACAGGACTCCAGCAATGGCGGCGCAACCGGGCAGATGACCGCAACGCCTCCTTGTCGCCGGATGTCCATCATCCGGTACTCAAGATGTCCACACCTCGGGGGGGGACCTGGTGGTCTGAGGTGGATGCGACAGCAGCAGCGCCTGTCTCCCGCCCGTGTCCGCCGGGGGTCGGCACCTCCAGGCAAGGACACCCAGCCCCGCCCAAGCGCCGAAACCCTCCCGGCCAGGACCTGGACGGCCACTCCTTCTCGCGGGGGAGCGCGCGGCGCTCCGGTAAAAGCCTTCGAGAGTGCGCCACCGCCGCGGCTACTTTTGGCCCGTGGAGACCTTTCTGGAGACCGAGCGTCTCATCCTGCGCCGCTTCGCCGAGAGCGACGCCGACAACCTCTTCGTCCTGCACAACGACCCCGACGTGATGCGCTTCCTCAACGGCGGCAAGCCCACCCCGCGAGCGGAGGTCGAGAACGAGACGCTGCCCGCGTTCATCAGCTCCGGCTTCTTCGCCGCCATCGAGAAGGGCAGCGGCGAGTTCATCGGCTGGTTCCACCTGCGCCCGCCGCGGGGCGGCGCCGACGACGATCCCGAGCTCGGCTATCGGCTGCGCAAGGAGTCCTGGGGCAGGGGCTACGGCACCGAGGGCTCGCTCGCGCTGATCGACAAGGCGTTCACCGAGCTGGGCGCGACGCGGGTCTTCGCGCAGACGATGGCCGTGAACCGGGGGTCCAGGCGGGTGATGGAGAAGTGCGGGCTGCGCTACGTCCGCACCTTCTTCGAGGACTGGCCGGACGCCATCGACGGCTCGGACCAGGGCGAGGTGGAGTACGAACTCCTCAAGGCCGACTGGAGGAAGCCCTCCTGACCGGCACCGCCGGCCGCACACTGACTGGCCACGCCGGCCCGCACCCCGCCCCTCAGGTGACGTCGGCCATCACCCTGCCCCTCAGGTGACGTCTGCCCGCCACCTGCCCCTCAGGTGACGTCGGCCCGCGACTCCCTCACGGGCCGAGTCCGCCCACGGGCCGACTCCCCCACGGGCCGATTCCCCCGACGGGCCGGCTCCTCCCCGGGAGCCGACTCTCCCCGGCGGGCCGCCCCCCTGCGGAGCCGCGACGAGCGCCATCGGCCGCACTGCGGCGTGATCACCACGGCCAGTTCCCCGCGACCGCCCTCCGTGCGAGGTGGGGGTGGACCTGGTGCACTGGTCAGACCAGTCGCTAGGGTGCTGGCATGACGGGTTATGAAGGGCTCTTCCGCCTCGACGGGCGGCGGGCCGTGGTGATCGGGGCCGGCAGCGGGATCGGCAGGGAGTCGGCGCTGGCGCTGTCCGCGCACGGGGCGAGTGTCGTGTGCGCGGACCGGGACCTCCCGGCGGCCGAGGACACGGCGGCGCGGTGCGGCGGCACGGCCCGGCTCCTAGACGTGCTCGACCCCGACGCCGTCCGCGCGTGCGCCGAGGAGGGGCCCGCGGACGTGCTGGTGTTCACCGCCGCCACCAACGTGCGCAAGCGGCTGCTCGACTACTCCGGCGAGGAGTTCGCCCGGGTCGTGGAGCTGAACCTGCGGGCGTCGTTCGACGTCGTGCGCGCGTTCGGGGCGGGGATGGTGGACCGCGGGCGCGGTTCGATCATCGGGTTCGCCTCGATCAGGGCGTCGGTGACCGAGCCGGGGCAAGGGGTGTACTCGGCCACCAAGGCGGGGCTGGTGCAGTTGCTGCGCACGGCGGCGGCGGAGTTCGGGCCGCACGGGGTGCGGGTGAACGCGGTCGCCCCCGGCGTCGTGGAGACGCCGCTGACCAGGCAGATCAAGGACAATCCCGCCTGGTACGACGCCTACGCCGCCAAGAGCGCGCTCGGCCGCTGGGCGCAGCCGGAGGAGATGGCGGGCGCGGTGGTCTACCTGGCGAGCGACGCCGCGAGCTTCGTCACGGGCTCGGTCCTCTACGTCGACGGCGGCTGGACCGCCGTCGACGGCCGGTTCGACCCACCCAACTGACCCGCCGCCGGAGACCGCCTCACCCCAGCCAGGCCCCCACCGGAGACCGTCTCACCCCGGCCAGGCCCGCCGCCGACGACCTCGCCCTCAACCGGGCCCGCCGTCGGCGACCGCTTCGCCTCGGCTCGACCTGCCGTTACAGGGTGTCGCGGCTCGACCTGCCGTGCCAGGGTGTCGCGGCTCGATCGGCGGGCCGCCGCGTTCAGGGCCGGGGGCGGAGCCTGGCCTGGACCGGACGTCCGTCCACGGTCTCGAACTCCACGACGGTGCGCGAGCCCGTCACCCGCACCCGGCACGGCTGCTCGCCGTCCGCCTGCCAGCGCCCGTCGAGGGTGACCCGGAGCAGGTGCGGGTGGCTCGGGTCGGCCAGCCAGGGCCGCGACCAGGGGCTGTAGTGGCCCACGTAGCGGCCCTTCTCGTACTGGTCGTGGTCGATCCCGCCGTAGAGCCGCAGGTCGGGATCGCACACGGCGAGCACCAGCGCGTCCTGCTCGGAGCGCGTGAGCACCAGCGACGGCGTGTCGATCGCGCGTACCGGCCCGGCGTCCCACGAGGCGGGCTCGAAGACCGCGTACCCGGTCAGGCCGGTCGCCCGGTCGCTGACGACGTGCGCGGTGTCGTCCGCACGCAGTACCCGGTACGGCGCGCGGGCCGGGTCGTCCATGGCGGCGGCGAAGTCCGCCATCCGCTCGGGCGTGGTGTTCACCACCATCGCGTACTCGTACCTGCCGCCGCGCGGCGCGGCGCCGTGCCTGATCCACGCGGTGGCGAAGTCGCCGCTGGTCGGCTCCTCGGTCGCGTTGTTGCGGGACGCCTGCGTGGAACGGGTCAGCGAGACGTGCTGGCCCGGCGTGAGGTAGTAGCCGAGGCCCTTGTCGTCCACGAGCCAGCGCGGCTGGAGCTCGGCGGCGTGCGGGAACGCGGCGACCGCCTGGCCGTCCACGTGGGTGGGCGCGGTGCGCGCCGCCAGGCGGGTCTGGAACAGGGTGGTCTCGGTCTCGTTGGCCGTGTCGGTGTTGGTGATGCCGGTGCCGACGGCGACGATCCGGTCGTCGAACAGGAACACGGACTTGCGGGCGCGGTGCGACCCGTCGTACTTGGGGTGGCCGTGCAGGTCCATGGCGAACATGCCGTCACGGCCGTCGATGCTGTGCGCCCCGGCGAAGCGGGAGTCGGTGAGCAGCATCTCCTCGATCGCGCCCGTCAGGTCGGCCTTGAGCTGGTCGAGCGGCTTGTGGATGGTGGTGGTGCCCGGGCGCCTGTTCCAGTCCCAGCCGGGCTGGGCGTAACCGCTGTCGAGGTTGGTGACGGGGTCCGCGCGGTGCAGCACCTGGATCTGCCCGTAGGTGTTGTAGCGGCCGTACCAGTTGGCGCCGACGTACACCTCGGTGCTCCACAGGTAGCGGTTGTGCCCGCGGACCGTGACCTGCCACTGCTCGCGCCGGTGCACCGCCAGCGCCGCGTAGTTCAACGCCCAGTTGCCGGTGGGCGCGGCCTCGGCGGTGACGCCCTTGGCCGCCAGACGGGCGGCGAGCTCCTTCTGCTGCTGCGTCGGCGCGGCGGGCAGCAGCCGGAGGAACGCGGCGGCGATCTCGTCGTCGATCGGGGCGAGCCACTGGTAGGGGACGATCGACAGCGCGGTGGTCCCGTTCGGGTTGCGTCCGCTGATGGAGATCGGCCAGTGGTTCTTGTTGGCGTAGACGCGCTGCATGAGCAGCGCCTTCTTCAGCCAGCCGAACGACTTCGGGCTCACCGCGAACGCGCCGCCGCTCATCACGTAGACCAGGGGCGCGAGCCCGGCGAAGCCGTCGCGGACGTAGTCGGGGAAGAAGCCGACGTGGTGGAAGGCGGTGCCGTCGGCCTTGATGCCGTCCTGGATGCCGGTGGTCGGCAGCAGCGTGGCGTCCAGCCAGTCGCGCAGCGTCCGCAGGTAGGCGACCTGCTCGGCGTCCGTGTCGCGCAGCAGGACGGCCGCGAGCATGCCGCGGAAGGTGGTGTTGTAGATGTCCATCATGCTGCCGTGCGCCATCCGGAAGCTGAAGCCGCGGAAGATCCGGCCGAGCCCGGTCAGCCACTCCAGGTCCGCGCGGACCTGCTCGAACAGCCCGGCCTCGCGCAGCGTGTCCCTCATCAGGTAGACCGAGTCGTAGTAGCCGCGGGCGTCGTAGCCGAGGTGATGGATGGTGCCCTGGCAGCTGCCCCTGGTCCAGCCCTGCTCGCGCAGGTGCCCGACCATCCGCGCGTACAGGGCGGCGAGGGCGGGCTTGTCGGCGGCCACGGCGGCGTGGTGGGCCTGGGCGATGCTCTTCATCAGGTCGGTGCAGGCGCGCAGGGTGACCGGGTTGACGAACGCCTTCAGCTCGGCCGCGATCTCCACCGGGTAGATCTGCGACTGGTAGGCGTGCGTGGGACGTCCCACCAGGGCGTCGGTCTGCGCGGTGAGGCCCGGTACGTCCACCTTGACGGGGGCGCTCAGGTACTCGTCCAGGAAGCGGGTGCGCAGCACGCGCAGCGACGCCAGCTCCTCGTCGGTGGGCGGCGTCATGTCGGGCTTCTCGGTGGCGAGGAGCCTGTCGAAGCGGTGCAGGGCCTGCCAGTGCTGGTTGTCGTACTCGTCGCCCTCGGGGGCGATGTCGGGCAGCTGGTGGTCGCGGCACGGCGCGTCGGGCCTGAGCGGCACGTTCAGCATGAGCTGGTCGAGGTGGAGGACGCCGCCACGGGCGGGCGCGATGATGCGCAGCGTGTCCATGTCCGGGTGCGGACGTCCGTGCATGTCGTAGGCGTAACGCACCCAGGCGGTGCGCCAGCCGGAGAAGCCCAGCCTGAACTCGAACCAGACGTCGGTTCGGGCGCCCCGGCCGAACTCGAACCGGATCACGTCGTCGACCGGCGTGTCGTTGCGCACCCAGACGCAGAACGCGTCCACCAGGCCCTGCCACGCCTGGTCGTCGCCGAGCCGGTACGGGTCGGGCGCCCACCGCAGCGGCGCCTTCACCGTGATCACCGAGCGGTCGCCGTGCTCCCAGCGCAGCGACCTGGTGCCGCAGACGGCCGCCTGGTCGCTGATCGACAGCGTCGAACCCGCGCCGGCGGTGAAGTGCGGCGGGACGGCGCTCTCCAGGAGGAACACGGGCGGGTCCATGGCCATGGCCCGCTGTTCCAGATCGTCTGCCACGGCGACACCACCCGTGGGGAGGAAAGCGCTTGCCACGCCTGCTTTGAGCACCGATCTGCGGCTGATCTTCACCATGCGCGCCATCCAACCCCGAACACCACCCCCGGGTAAAGGGTTCCGGTCACCCGGCTTTCCAGACGGATCGCCGGCCTCCGTGGTGGATTACTCCCCTTTGGGAGGGGCAAGCGCCCCACGCGAGGGCGCGAACACGCGAGGGCGCGAAGGCCCGGAGCCGGAGCCCCAGGGCCTGGGCGCTCTTAGGGGTGGTTCAGGGGCGGATGATGGCCATTCGGGTGACCGTCAGTTCCTCGATCGCGAAGCGCGGGCCCTCGCGGCCGGTGCCGGAGTCCTTGACGCCCCCGTACGGCATGTTGTCGGCGCGGAACCCCGGCACGTCGTTGACCACCACTCCCCCGGCGTCGATCCGCTCGATGGCGGCGAACGCGCCGGCCAGCGACCGGGTGAAGACCGATGCGTGCAGGCCGTACCGGGACCTGTTGACGGCCGTGAAGGCCGCGTCGAGGTCCGGCACCGACCGCACGCACACGACGGGGCCGAAGATCTCCTCGTCCCAGACGTCGGCCCCGTCCTGGACGTCGGCGAGGACGGTCGGCGCGATGGCCCTGCCGTCGCGGACGCCGCCGGTGACCACCCGGGCGCCCGAGTCCCCGATCCACTTGAGGACCCGGTCGGTGGCCGCCGGGTCGATCAGCGGCGCGACGCGCGTGTCCGGCGAGCGCGGGTCGCCGACGACCACGCCCGCCATCCGCTCCGCGAGCAGCTCCAGGAACCGCTCGTGCACGGCCTCCTCGACCAGCACCCGCTGGACGGAGATGCACGCCTGCCCGGACGCGTAGTACCCGCCGCGCACCACCGCGTCGGCCGCCTTGTCCAGGTCGGCGTCGGCCGCCACCACGAGGGCCGCGTTCGACCCGAGTTCGAGCAGCACCTTGGTGGGTGCGGCGTTGCGCGCGATCGTGTGCCCGGCGGCGGCCGACCCGGTGAAGGAGACCGCGCCGATGCGCCGGTCCTCGACGAGTGTCCGGCCGACGTCCACGCCGCCGGTCACGAGCTGCACCCCGGCGGCGGGCAGCGCCCCGGTCTCCCTGAGCAGGTGGACCAGCCAGAGCGTCGCCAGCGGCGTCGCGGGCGCGGGCTTCACGATCACCGGGCAGCCCGCGGCCAGCGCTGGGGCGATCTTGTGCGCGGCCAGGAGCAGCGGGTAGTTGAAGCCGGTGATCCCGACGACCACGCCGATCGGCCGGCGCGTCCAGAACCCGACCAGCCCCTCGCCCGCGGGCAGCAGGTCGAGCGGCACCGTCTCGCCGTGCAGCCTGGCGACCTCCTCGGCGGCGGTGGCCAGCGTGACGAGGGTCCTGGCCACCTCCACCTTGCAGTCGACCAGTGGCTTGCCGGTCTCCAGCACGAGCAGCTGCTCGAACCGCTCGCGCTGGGCGGCGAGCGCGTCGTGCGCCCCCATGAGGGCCGCCCGGCGGGCGTGGGACGGCGACGCGGCCATGGCGGGGGCCACGGCGAGCGCCTCCTCGACGGCCCTCGCGGCCAGCGCGGCGTCCCCCACAGGCGCGGCGGCCACGACGGACCCGTCGTACGGGAACACCACGTCGGCGGTTTCCGCCACATCGGCCCACCCGGCCCCCACGGGCAACCCCGACGGCCACGCCCCTTCGGGCGCCGCCACCTGCGGCCCCTGGGCTCGTGCTGTTGCCGGCTCGGCGCCGGGCTCCGGTTCCGTCATGAGATCTCCCCCAAAGCGCTCGGGAAAACGTCCCGATAGGCGGGTGCGTCGGCGCGGCCGGTCGCCGCGAGGATGGCGTGCGCGACCGCGCGGCTGAACACGTCGGCTCCGGCGGCGAGGACGTCCTGCAGGCCGTCCGGGTCGGGCACCGGCTGCGTGCAGGTGGCCAGGCCGAAGATGGTGTCGCCGTCGACCATGGTGTGGGCGGGCCTGATCGCCCTGGCGAGCCCGTCGTGCGCGACCCCGGCGAGCTTCCCGCACTGCGCCTTGGTGAGCGCCAGGTCGGTGGCGACGACGCCGATGGTGGTGTTGAACGAGGTGACCTTGGCGGGCTGCCAGGCGGTCACCTCCTCGTCCACGGGTTCGCGCAGGCGGCCGAACTCGCCGGGAAGCCCGTAGCGGGTGCCCGCGAGCTTGCCGCTGCCGGGGTCGAGCACGGACCCGGCAGCGTTCACGACGGCCAGCGCGGCGACGGTCGCCCCGGAGGGCAGCACGGCGCTGGCCGTCCCGACTCCGCCGGCCAGGCCGCCCGCCACCGCTCCCGTCCCCGCCCCCACGGAGCCGTTCGTCCACGGGCTGCCCGCCCCGCCGTTCACGGCGGCGTCGTAGGCGGCCGCGCCGAAGAGGCCGTCGGGGGTTGCCCTGAAGTCGCCGCCCCTGCCGAGGTCGTAGATGACGGCCGCCGGGACGATGGGGACGACCCCGCCCTCCACCGGGAAGCCGATGCCCGCGTCCGCCAGGCAGTCCATGACGCCGCACGCCGCGCTGAGCCCGTACGCGCTGCCGCCCGTCAGGACGACGGCGTGGACCCGTTCCACCAGGTTGCGCGGGTCGAGCAGCTCCGTCTCACGGGTGCCGGGGGCGGCGCCGCGGACGTCCACGCCCGCCACCATGCCGCCTTCCGGGGCGAGGACGACGGTGGTGCCCGTGCGGTAGCCGTCTCCCACCCGCTGGGCGTGGCCGACGCGCAGGCCCGCCACGTCCACCAGCGAGTTGGTCGCCCCGCCCTTCACAGCGCGCCCCGGTGCAGGAAGCGGCGGGCGGCCTCGGCGAAGACGCGGGTGCACCGGACGATCTCGTCCACCTCGACGTACTCGTCGGCCTGGTGGGCGATCCACTTTCCGCCCGGCCCGTACACCACGGACGGGATGCCGCCCCAGTGGGTGAGGACGGTGCCGTCGGTGGAGCCGGGCACTCCGCCGTAGACGGCCGGCTCGCCGGTGACCGCCTCGTGCGCGGCGGCCAGGGCGGCGACGACGGGATCGTCCACGGGGACGTCCACCGCCGGGCGGTCCACCAGGATCGACACCTCGGCCGCGATCCCGTCGAAGGCGGCCAGCGCGGCCACCCGGTCGGCGACCACCTTGTGCTCCACCCCGGGGATCGTCCGGACGTCGACGAACACCGACGCCGTCGCGGGGATCACGTTGACCTGCTCCTCGCTTCCGGCGCGCACCACGGTCGGGGTGACGTACACCTCGCCGAGGTGCTCGTGCGCCGGGTGCGCCTCCTGCAGGTCGCGTTGCAGCCCGCGCAGTGCCTCCAGCAGGACGCCGACCGCCTGGATGGGGTTGCGGCCGTGCTGCGGCATCGCCCCGTGCGCCATCTTGCCGGTGAAGTCCACCCGGAGCCGGAGCGCGCCCTTGGCGACGGCGCAGATCTCGCCCGCCTCGGGCTCCGCGACGATCGCGCCGTCGACGTCGGCGGCCAGGCCCTCGGCGACGAAGTGGTGGGCGCCGATCATCAGGCCCTCCTCATCGGCGAGGGCGCACACCTTGACGCGTCCGGGGAACGGGCCGGCCAGTTGCAGCGCGCGGGTGGCGTAGAGGGTGGCGGCGAGCCCGGACTTCATGTCGGCGCTGCCGCGCCCCCACAGCTTGCCGTCGCGGATCTCGCCGCCGAACGGGTCGACGGTCCAGGTCGACAGGTCGCCCTCGGTGACGACGTCCGTGTGGCCCTCGAACATCAGCGTCGGGCCGTCGCCCCCGCCGCCCTCGACCACGGCCACCACGTTGGGCCTGCCGGGCGCGGCCTCGTAGACGCGCGGCTCCCAGCCCCATTCACGCATCTTGGCGGCGACCAGGTCGGCGGCGGGCTGCTCGGTGCGCCCGCGCGCCGGGTCGTTGGTGCTGGGGACGCGGACCAGCGCCTGGGTGAACTCCACCACTCCCTGGGCGTCGACTTCGATCACAGCAATCCCTCCAGAGTCGGCACGGCCTGCAGCAGCGTGCGCGTGTAGGGGTGGCGCGGCTCGGCCCAGACCGCGTCCACCTCGCCGGTCTCCACGATCTCGCCGCCGTTCATGACCGCGACCGTCTCGCACACGTGCCGTACCACGGACAGGTCGTGCGAGACGAAGACCAGGGTGAGGCCGAGCTCGTCCACCAGGTCGGCCAGCAGGTTGAGGATCTGGCCGCGGACGGACACGTCCAGCGCGCTGACCGGCTCGTCGGCGACCAGCACCTTCGGCCGGGGCGCGAGCGCGCGGGCGATCGCGATGCGCTGGCGCTGGCCGCCGGAGAACTGGTGCGGGTAGCGGTCGGCCGCGGAGGCGGGCAGGCCCACCTCGTCGAGCAGTTCGGCGACCCGCCCGCCGACCGGTTCGCGGAGCGCGACGAGCGGCTCGGCGACCAGGTCGCGGACCCGCATCCGGGGGTTGAGCGAGCTCATCGGGTCCTGGAAGACGATCTGCAGGCTCTGCCGCAGGAACCGCAGCCGCCGCTCGGGGACGCCGGTGATCTCCTGCCCGTCGAACCGGATGGACCCGCTGGTCGGCTGGTCCAGCCCGCACAGCAGGCGCAGCAGCGTGGACTTGCCCGAGCCGGACTCGCCGACGATGCCGAACCGCTCGCCCCGGTCCACCGCGAGGGACACGCCTTTCAGCGCGTGCACGGCCTCACCCGGCCTGGAGAGCGACTGGCGCGGACGGCGGTAGACGCGGGTGAGGTCGCGGGCCTCAATGAGCGGGGTGCCAGCATGCGTGGGCATGGCCGTCTCCTGTCAGCGCCGGTTCCGTCTCGCACTCGGGGGTGACGTTCGGGCAGCGGTTCCTGAACACGCAGCCCTCGGGGAACTGCCCGGCCGACGGGACGCTGCCCCTGATCGTGGACAGCCGGGTTCCCCGCGGCGTCAGCCTGGACGCGGCCAGCAGCCCCTCGGTGTAGCGGTGGCGGGGCCTGGTGAAGACCTCGCGGATCGGGCCGCTCTCGACGACCCTGCCGCCGTACATGACCAGGACCCGGTCGCACACCGACGCGATCACGGCGAGGTCGTGGGTGATGAACAGCAGCGCGGGAGCCACCTCGGCGATCAGGTCGAGCATCTGCTTCTGCACGGTGACGTCCAGCGCGGTCGTGGGCTCGTCGCAGATGAGCAGCTCGGGCTCGTTGGCCAGGGCGATGGCGAGCATGACGCGCTGCCGCTGCCCGCCGGAGAGCTGGTGGGGGTAGGAGCGGGCGATCTCCTCCGGCCGCGGCAGCCGTACCCGGCCGAGCAGTTCGACCGCGCGGGCCCTCGCCTGCGCGCGGGACGTGCCGTGCAGGGTCATCACCTCGGCGACCTGCGCGCCGACACGCATGAGCGGGTTGAGCGCGGTCATCGGCTCCTGGAAGACCATGGACACGTCCCGGCCGCGCAGCTCCTTGATCCCGCTCTCCCTGACGCCGACGAGGTCGCGTCCGCCCAGCCTGGCCTGCCCGGACGCGGTCACACCCTCGGGCAGCAGGCCCATCAGCGACAGCGCGGTCAGCGACTTGCCCGAGCCCGACTCGCCGATCAGCCCGACCCGCTCGCCGGGCCCGATGCCGAACGACACCTCGCGCACCAGTTCCAGCGAGCCGGCGCGGACGGTGAGGCCGTCAACGCTCAGCACGGATCCTCCTGAGCTTGGGGTCGAGGAAGTCGCGCAGGCCGTCGCCCAGCAGGTTGAACCCGAGGACGGCCAGCGCGATCGCCAGGCCGGGCCAGAGCGCCAGGCGGGGCGTGGAGAACAGCAGCTCCTGCGACTCCTGGAGCATCCGCCCCCAGGACGGGGTGGGCGGGCGGGTGCCGAACCCGAGGAACGACAGCGCCGCCTCGGCCAGGATCGCGATCGCGAACGACACCGACGCCTGCACGATGAGCATCGAGGCGATGTTCGGCAGCACGTGCCGGACGGCGATCGCGCCGCGGCGCCGCCCGGCGGCCCGCGCGGCGAGGATGTAGTCGGTCACCATGACCTGCATGGTCGCCGCCCTGGCCACCCGGGCGAAGGCGGGCACAGTGGCCACGCCGATCGCGATCATCGCGGTGAGCGTGCCGCCGCCGTAGACCGCGCCGAGCATGACGGCGAGCAGCAGCGCGGGGAACGCGAACACGAGGTCGTTCACCCGCATGATCAGCTCCGACAGCCAGCCGCGCGGGGTCATCCCGGCGAGCATGCCGAGCGGGGTGCCGAGCAGCGCGGCGATGCCGACAGCGACGATGCCGACGTAGAGCGTGGTGCGGGCGCCGACCATGAGCTGTGAGAGGGTGTCACGGCCGAACTTGTCGGCGCCGAGCAGGTAGCCGCCGCCGGGCTGGTGCAGCTTGCCGGACGCGTCCACGAGGGTGGGGTCGTGCGGCGTCCACACGAACGAGACGAGCGCGGCGAGCACCACGATGCCGACCAGTGCGCCGCCGGTGACCAGCGCGGCGTTGACGCGGCCCCTCATCGCAGCCTCGGGTCGAGGACGGCGTAGGCCGCGTCCACCAGGAAGTTGATCAGCAGTACGGCCACCACCAGCACCATCACCACACCCTGGACGAGCAGCAGGTCACGCCCAGCCACGCCGTTGAGCAGCAGGTCCCCAAGCCCGGGGATGACGAACACCCGCTCGACCACGACCGCGCCGATGAGCAGGGTGGCGAGCTGCAGCCCGAGCACGGTGACCACCGGGATGGAGGCGTTGCGCAGCCCGTGCCGCCACAGCGCGCCCATCCGGCCGCGTCCCTTGGCGCGGGCCGTGCGCAGGTAGTCCTCGCGCATCACGTCGAGGACGGCGGAGCGGACGTACCTCGTCAGGACGGCCCCCTGCACGAGCCCGAGCGACAGCCAGGGCAGCAGCAGGCTGCGCAGCCACTCCTCCGGGCTCTCCGCGATCGGCACGTACCCTCCTGACGGCAGCGCCTGGGCCTGCACCGCGAACACGAACACCAGCAGGATGCCCGCCAGGAAGGCGGGGATCGCGATGCCGAGCTGGCTGACCGCGCTGATGGCCGCGCCGAGCGGGTTGCGGTGGTGCACGGCGGCGAACGTGCCCGCCGGGACCGCGATGAGCAGCGCGATCACCATGCCGCCGAGCACCAGCACGGCTGTGACGCCGAGCCGGTCGCCGATCTGGGGGCCGATGGGGGCGCTGGAGACGTAGGAGGTGCCGAAGTCGCCGTGCGCCAGCCCGCCGATCCAGTCGAGGAACTGCACGACGGGCGGCCGGTCGGTGCCGAACTGCTTGCGCAGCGCGGCCACCGCCTCAGGGGTGGCGTTGACGCCCAGCGCGATCTCGGCGGGGTCTCCGGGCAGCAGCGCCATGAACGCGAAGACCACCACTGCGGCGGCGGCGGTGCTCGCGACGAGCACCGCCAGCCGCTTGAACAGGTACAGGATCACTGCTTGGCGAGCGCGGTGAAGTCGAAGGACTCCGCGATGGCGTTCTTCGGCAGCCCGGTGACGCCCTTCTTCGCCACGATCAGGTTCGGGAAGAGGAACAGCCAGTCGGCCGCGGCGTCGTCGGACAGCAGCTTGGCGGCCTTCTTGAGATCGTCGGTCTGCTGCTGCTCGCTGCCCTCGTCGGCGGAGGCGAGCAGCTTGCCGAACTCGGGGTTGTCATACCTGAAGTAGTACGACTTATCGGCAAATATCCCCATATCCCGGGGTTCGACGTGGTTGATGAGCGACAGGTCGTAGTCGCCCTGCTTGAACACCACGTCCAGCCAGCGGGCCGGGAACTCCAGCGGCTCGATGTCGGCCGTGATGCCCACCTGGGCGAGCTGCGACTTGACCACCTGAGCGCCGGCCACCGCGTACGGCAGGTTGGGGATGCGCATCTTGACGTTGTACGTCTTGCCGCCGAGCAACTCCTTGGCCTTGGCGGCGTCGTACGGGTAGTCGCCGGTGCGGTCCTCGTACCACGGGTCCGTCGGGGGCACCATCGAGCCGATCAGCTGGCCGCGTCCCGCCCAGGCGGTGTCGAGCAGCGCCTTGTGGTCGATCGCGTACCGGACCGCCTGGCGCACCTTCTTGTCGTTGAACGGCGGGCGGCCGTTGTTCATCGACAGCACCACCTCGCCGTTCGTGGTGCCCTCGACCGTCTGGAAGCGGTTGGGGTCGGCGAACTGCTGCAGCGACTCGGGCGCCTGCACCGCCGAGATGACGTCGATGCCGCCGGTCAGCAGCGCGTTGTTCATCGCCGTCGCGTCCTTGAAGTACTTCAGCGTGACCGACGACAGCTTCGGCTTGGTCCCCCAGTACTTCTGGTTGGCGTCGAGCTGGATGGAGTCGCCGCGCTTCCAGGACGCCAGCTGGTAGGGGCCGGTGCCGACCGGCTTGTTGGCCAGGTCCGCGACACCCGTACGGCTGAACATCGCGCCGAGCCGCGTGGCCATCGCGTACAGGAAGCCGTTGCTCGGGTGCTTGAGAGTGACGATCGCCGTCGACTCGTCCTCCTTCTCGACCTTGTCGACGACGTCGAGCTGCGCCTTGATCTTCAGCTTCCAGTCGGTCTTCACCCGGCCCAGCGAGAAGATCACGTCGTCGGCCGTGAAGGGGGCGCCGTTGGTGAACGTGACGCCCTTGCGCAGGGTGAAGGTGTAGGTCTTCCGGTCGGGCGAGACGTCCCACTTCTCCGCGAGCAGCGGCTGGATCTTGCCGTCCTGGTCGAGCTTGACCAGGCCCTCGTAGACGTTGACCAGCAGCGCCTGCGGGATCGCCGCGCCCTCGGTCGAGGTGAAGTCGAGGTTGGCGGGTTCGGCCACGAATCCGACCGACAGGGCCCCGGCCTTCGCCGCCTGCCCACCACCACCGCTGGTGCCCCCGCCGCCGCACGCGGCCGTGCCCAGTAGGAGACCGCCGACGGCGATCCAGATACCGATGCGCCTCATGTTCTACAGCCTCCTGGCTAGTGCACTGGTCTGACCAGTAGGCTGCACACTGCCAGTCGGTCACGGCTCAGGTCAAGGGGACTTTGCATGGGTGGTCCACGCTTCGAGCCAGTACGTACCGTGCGCGCCTACGAGCGCATCGTCGAGCAGATCGAAGAGGCCATCGAGAGCGGCACGCTCCGCCCCGGGGAGCGGCTGCCCAGCGAGCGCGACCTGATGGGCCAGTTCTCCGTGAGCCGGTCCACGGTGCGCGAGGCGCTGCGCGTCCTGCAGGCGCGCGGGCTGGTACGCAGCCGTCCCGGCGACCCGCACGGAGCCGAGGTGCTGCCGTTCTCCCCCGCCGCATTACACAAGTCGATGACGACGCTCGCCCGCGTCGACGAGCTGTCGCTGGGCGAGCTGGTGCAGTTCAGGATGGTCCTGGACGCCTCCGCCAACCTCCTGGCGGCCCGCCTGCGCACGCAGGAGCAGCTCGAGGAGATGGACGCCGCGATCGCCGTCATGCGCACGGCCGTCAGCGCCGGCTACGACGAGTTCAGCGCGGCCGACGTGGCCTTCCACGACGCGGTGGCGCGGGCCAGCAGGAACAAGCTCATCCAGATCTGCACGGACGTGGTCCGCTCGATCGTCCTCAACCTGGTCTCCGAGAAGATCGCGGCCGCGCCCGACAGGGAGGCGCTGATGCGGCAGAGCATCAGGCACCACGAGGAGGTCCTGGCGGCCGTCCGCGCAGGCGACGGCCCGCTCGCCGCCCGCCTCGCCCGCCAGAGCATGTACGACTACTACGTGGGCTACGTGCCGGAGGGCGAGCGCCCCGCCCTGCGAGCCCTCCTGGACTGACCCGCTCTCGCCCGAACTTCTCACAGCTCCAGGGTCCTGACTCCGTCAAGCTTCTTGTACTCAGCGCTACGGCATGCCACTCTTCGTAACCATGTCCGGGGTTCGGTGGCAGCAGGCGGTGCGGCTGGCGCTCGATCACGCCACCGCTCTGGACACCCCCGTGGCCGCGATGGCGGCGCAGGCGTGGGTGGGCAACGGCGCCCCGGCGTTCGGCGCCGAGCTCGTCCGCAGGCGCCGGGGCTTGCACGCGGCTCTGGAGTCGGCGCTGGCGGAGCTGGCCGCGAGCGAGGTCGGCCCGCCGCCGGTCCCGCCCTCGCTCGGCTCGCCGTCCGCCTCGATGACCGCCACGCACGGCGCGTTCTCCGGCGTGGACGTCACCCAGTTGACCCGCCTGATCTCCGGCCTGACCAGCGCCGCCCGCGCCCTCCCGCTGGCGGGCCACCGCCTCGCCGCCCTGGGCGCCACCCACGGCGCCGCGGTCGGCGCGATCGGCGACTGGGCCGATTCGGCCGCCCGCGACCTGCGCCACCGCCTCGCCCTCCTGCAACAGTCCCCCGCCACTCCCCTCACCGCCACTCCCCTCGCTGCCCCCGCTTCTCCCCTCGCCGGTGCCCTCTCGTACGGCGCCTCGATTCCCCCGCCGGGCGCTCCCGCCCCCGCCGGTACCTCGACTCCCCCGCCGGGCGCTCCCGCCTCCGCCGCCGGTTCGTTGTTGCCCGCCGCGCTGGTCGCCTTCGGGCTGTTCGGCGGCCACGCGACGGGGGCCACGGAGCGGCCCGAGGGCCTCCTCGCCCTCCAGCGCCGTGGCGGCGACCCCGACCTCGCAGCGCGGGTGAACGCCTGGTGGCGGCTGCTCGCCCCGGCCGTCCGGGAGCGACTGGTCACCGGGCAACCGGGGACCGTCGGCGCGCTGAACGGCGTTCCGGCCGCCGTCAGGGACCGTGCCAACCGGGCCTTTCTCGCGATGGAGAAGGCGCGGCTGGCGGCGCTGCTCGGCACGGTCCCGGCCGACATGGGCCTGCGGCTGGCCTGGCCGCCCGTCATGGACCGCGTCTTCCGGCAGCTCCAGCTCATCCAGACGATCGAGGCCAACCTCGCCATGGGCGGACGCAACGGGCGTCCCCCCACGTACCTGCTCGCCTTCGACCTGCTCGGCCTCGGGCAGGCGACGATCTCCTTCGGCGACCCGGACAGCGCCGACCGGGTGGTCGCCTACGTCCCCGGCCTCAACACCACGCTCGCCGGCTTCGGCGACGACCTGAACCGCGCCGCCGTCCTCTGGGACCAGGCCCACTACCTCGCTCCGCGGCAGCGCCTGGCGTCCATCGCCTGGCTCGGCTACCGCGCCCCGCAGTTGGACGCGAACCTGGCCGTCCCGGGCATGACCGTGGCCGGGTCGGGCGCCGCCGTCCTGGGCGCGCCCGCGCTGGCCGGCTTCACCGACGGCCTGCGCGCCGCCCACGACCCGGCCCGCTCAGCCAACCTCACCCTGCTCGGCCACAGCTACGGCTCGCTGGTCACGGGCAAGGCCGCGCTCCTCCGGCCGGGCCGGTTCGCCGACGACCTGGTGTTCGTGGGCAGCCCGGGAGTGGGGGTGGAGCGGGCGGAGGACCTGGGGCTGCCGGCGATGCGGGTGTGGGCGGGCGAGGCGGCGGGCGACCCGGTGGCGGACTTCGGCAGTTTCGGCGCGGACCCGTGCGACGACTCGTTCGGCGCCCGCCGCTTCTACGTGGAGCACGGCCCCGCCTACCTCACCTTCGCCGCACACTCCAGCTACTGGAATCCGGATTCCAGGTCGCTGAAGAACCTGGCGAACATCGTCACGGGCCGACACCAAGACGTCATCGCGGGAAGGTGATCATGCGAAACCTCCTCCTTGCGATCACTGCCATGGTCACCCTCGCCGCCTGCACGGAAGCTCCCTCTATGCCTGCCATCACCGAGTCACAAGCCCTAAACCGGATCGACCAGCTCATCCACGAGAGCGTGAGCACCTTGCACCCCCAGCCGGAGCTCGACCTCTACCGCCCAAGCCTCAACCCCGCCTTGTGTGTCGACGCCACCGACGGCGGTTCCGAGAAGCGCATCATCCTGAACCGGCGGTACTACCTGCGCGGCGTGCCGAAGGACCGCCTCATCGAGGTGGCTACGCAGGTGAAGAACCACTGGGAATCCCAGGGGCACCTCATCGTCACACACGGCTTCGACATCGGCAGACCCGATGTGTCCGGCCGTACTCGTCCCGATGATTTTCTGCTCTCGCTGACCTGGACCGAGGGGGACGTCCTCGGGATCGGGGCCACCTCCCCGTGTGTCTGGAGCGGCGTGCGCGGACGCTGACCCGGGGTGTTATCTTGCAGCCGTGGCGAGCGAGGATCCCGATGGGCTGGTGGAGGCGTTCCTGCGCGAGCCCCGCCGCTACACCAGCCACCAGGTCGCCGACATGGCCGGCGTCCCGTTCTACCGTGCCCGCAGGTTCTGGCGGGCGCTCGGGTTCGCGAACGTCGCCGACGACGCCGTGGAGTTCACCGACTCCGACGTGGAGGCGCTGCGGACCCTTCTCGGCATGGTCAGCGACGGCGTCTACGACGAGGAGCACGTCCTGCTGCTGGCGAGGTCGATCGGCAGGGCGACGGCGCGGCTGGCCGAGTCGCAGGCGGAACTGGGCGCGGAGGCGCTGGACCAGGCGGGCGTGCCGCTGGCCGAGCGGCCGAGGGCGTGGCGCAGGCGGGCGGAGCGGGTGGTGCCCGACCTGGCGAGGCTGATGGTGTACGCGTGGCAGCGGCAGCTGGCCGCCTCGGCGCACCGGCTCTCCGAACAGGAGACGAGCGCGGTGCGGCTGGCCGTCGGGTTCGCGGATCTGGTCGGGTTCACCCGGTTGAGCAGGCAGATCACGGAGACGGAGCTGGCTGGGCTGGTCGACAGGTTCGAGGGGCGCTCGGCGGACGTGGTGACCTCGTCCGGCGGGCGGGTGGTCAAGACGCTGGGCGATTCGGTGCTGTTCGTGGCGGTCAAGGCGCACGAGGCCGCGGAGATCGCGCTGCGTCTGATCGAGTCCCACGCGAAGGTGAAGGGCATGCCGGAGCTGCGGGTGGGCCTGGCCGTGGGCCCGGTGGTCGGGCGGATGGGCGACGTGTTCGGCACCACGGTGAACCTGGCGAGCAGGCTGACCGCGCTGGCCCGTCCCGGGACGATCCTGGCCGACCCGGAGATGGCCGAGGAGCTGGAGGGCGACAGGGCGTTCGACCTGCGTCCGGTGAACCGCCTCTCGGTCCGCGGTCTGGGCGAGCTGGCCCCGTTCACGATCACCCGGAAGACGGCGCGCTAGCCCGGGCAACCCCGGGCGTCGCCCGATGCGTCACTACCGTCGTCAGGACGACGACGGGAGACCCTACGTGGCAGATCGGGCGACATATCAGGACTTCGTGGCAACGCGGTCGGACCGGCTGTTACGCACCGCGTACCTCCTCACCCGCGACTGGGCGACCGCCGAGGACCTGCTGCAGGAGTCGCTGGCCAAGGCGTGGTTCGCCTGGCCGGGCGTGGACGAGCCAGAGCCGTACGTGCGCAGGGTGATGGTGACCACTTACACCTCATGGTGGCGCCGACGCTGGAGGCGGGAGCTGCCCAGCGACACGCTGCCCGACGAGCCGTCCAGCGACACGGTGAGCGACGAGCGGGAGACGCTCTGGCAGGCGGTGGGCAGGCTGCCCGCCAGGCAGCGCGCCGTGGTCGTGCTGCGTTTCTACGAGGATCTGCCGGTCACGGAGGTGGCCAGGCTGCTCGGTTGCGAGCCGGGCACGGTGAAGAGCCAGACCTCCAAAGCGCTGGCCAAGCTGCGGGTGGACGAATCGATCGTGAAGGAGCTGCACCGATGACCGTCCAGGATCTGCGGGACGTGCTGCGCGAGCACGGCGAGAGCCCGTCCCCCGCCAACCCGGCCAGGCACGAGCAGGTGCGCGCCCGCATCCGCGCGATCCGGCGACGCAGGCGCGTGACGGCGATCGGGACTGTGGCCGGGGTGGTGGCCGGGGTGCTCGCGCTGGGCGTCCCGATGTTCAGGGCCACGGTGGAGCCGTCCCCGCGGGCGACAACGGCCGTGAAGCCGGCCCAGCAGGAGACGACCGCCACGCAACCGACCCCCAAGCTGCCCGAACGCTTCACCGCGCCCGACGACACCGAGTACAGGCGCGTCGCCGACTCCCAGATCATGCTGGAGGGTGGTGGCAAGGCCTCGGTCACCGTCCCGGTCACAGGCAAGCCGCTGGCCGTGGGAGCGGTCTGCACGGGCAGTGACGACAGCGGCCCGAGGGTGTCCACCGGCGAGAGGACGGTCCCGCCCGCCGGCTTCACGGTGTGCTCCAGGCACCTGGCTCTGCAGCCACTGGTGGTGCCCAGGGGCGCCAAGAAGGTCACGGTCACGGTCGACGCCACCACAACCGGCGGGGGCTGCGTGTGGGACAAGGCCCGCAACACCTGTGAGCCGCAACGGCCCAAGCGCGGCATCTGGTTCCTGGCCGTGTACGAGTGGACGCCGCCGGCCAGGCCGGTCGATCCCGGGGAGCCGAAGCCGTTCCCCGCGAAGGTGTCCGGTTGGAAGCTCGCCGAGACGAAGACGGGCACCTTCCCCCAGGACGCCGTGGTCACGTTCCACCTCGAAGGCGGCCACAGCTACGGCCTCGACCAGCTCTGCACCGGGGACTTGGCGAGCAGCCTGCGGTTCAGCTACCTGGGCGCCAACACCGGCGTGGTCGGCAGCTGCGGCGTCTGGGAGTCCGGCCCGTGGCCCTATGCGATGAACGAGGTCCGCGTGCCCAAGGGGGAGCGCCTCAGGGTCTCGATCAGGCTGAGCATGCCGGGCGAGGTCGGCAACCGGCCGGTGCGGTGGTCGGTGGGGCTCTTCCGCAAGTAGGAAATCTTCACGGTCTGTCCGTGTTGCACACAGATGTGACAAAGCTTTCGATTCTCGACCGGTCTCTCGTCCGCCAGGGGCATGACGCGGCGTCGGCGCTGCGCGACACCGTGCGGTTCGCGCGGCAGGCGGAGGCGCTCGGGTACCACCGCTTCTGGGTGTCGGAGCATCACAGCGTGCCGGGTGTGGCGGGGTCGGCGCCGACCGTGCTGGCGGCGGCCGTCGCCGCCGCGACCGCGCGGATCCGGGTGGGCACGGGCGGGGTGATGCTGCCGAACCACCGCCCGCTGGTGGTGGCCGAGCAGTTCGGCGTGCTGGAGTCGCTGTATCCCGGACGCGTCGACATGGGCCTGGGACGTTCGGTGGGCTTCACCGGCGGCATCCGCAGGGCGCTCGGCCATGGCAAGGACGACGCCGACGACTTCGGCGACCGGCTCGACGAGCTGCTCGGCTTCTTCACCGGCGACCAGCCGGCGTATCCGGGCGTGCACGCGCTGCCCGCCGAGGGGCTGCGTCCTCAGGTGTTCGTGCTGGCCATGGGCGCGGGCGCGGACATCGCCGCCGCGCACGGCCTGCCGATGGTGATCGGGATGGGCTCGCGCGCGCACGAGGCGATCTCCCGGTACCGGGCGGGGTTCAGGGCGTCGTCCTGGGCGGCCGAACCGTACGTGATGGTGGCGGTGAACGTCGCGGCCGGCGGGACGGGCGCGGAGGCGGGGTTGTTGCAGCTGCCCGAGGCGTGGGCCACCGCGCACGCGCGGACGCGCGGCGTCTTCCCTCCGCTGCTGCCCCCGCAGGAGGTCCTGGCGCTGGAGATGACCGAGCGGGAGCGCGCCCTGTTCGAGGAGGCGCGCAAGGGCCAGATCCACGGCACCGGGCCGGAGGTGGCGGTGGCGCTCGGCTCGCTCGTCGAGTCCACCGGTGCGGACGAGGTGCTGGTCACGATGAACACGTACGACCTGGACCAGCGGCTGGACTCCTACCGGCGGCTGGCGGCAGCCCTATGAGCACCAATTTCGCGGTGTTTTGTTGGCAATTGAATCACTTGCGCCCGTCTTCGAACCTCGATAGTCACGGCATGTCACCCCTACCAACCCGGGCAACACCCACCAGAAGGGGGTTCCATGGCGCGCAACCGACTCATCGGGCTCGCAGCCACTCTCCTGTTCCTGCCGCTGTTATCGGCGTCACCGGCCACGGCGGCCGCCGCACCCCAGCAGCCGCCGCCCAGCGACGTCAGGGAGCTGTCCCGCAAGGACTTCAAGCTGGACGGCAAGCCGGTCAAGGTCCCGGCCAGGTACGAGGCCAAGGCGAAGGCCAAGGCGCAGGCCGCTGACACGCCGCCCGTGGGAACGGTCCGGCAGTGGCTGGGCCTCGACGACTTCAACGGCACCCTGTACCGCAAGGACTACACGCTGCGCGGCGTGGGGAACAACATCGAGGTCTGGGTCGCCAACGACCTGTCCTTCCCCGCCGGCGACTGCCGGGCGCAGGTGCCGACGTCGACGCAGATCACCGACGCCCAGGTGGCGAACCTGGTGACCCAGTTCGACACGAACATGTACCCGAAGGAGACGGCCGCCTTCAGCACGCCGCCCGACCGCGACGGCACCAACGCCGTCCTCGGCCCGGACGCCAACGGCAAGGGCGGCGTCTACACGGGCGCGGGCAACCGGACGGTCACCCTGGTCGACAACGTCAGGGACGACAACTACTACACCTTCCCCGCCGCTCCGACGTACATCGCGGGCTTCTTCTCCGCGCAGTTCAACGAGCTGCTCGACCGCAACGTGATGACGATCGACGCGTTCGACTGGCTGCACAGGACCGGCCCGAACCCGCCGGACGAGCCGACGTCCGACCTGTGCACGTCGCGGGGCGCCAGGCCGAACCTGTACGAGGGCACGTTCTCGCACGAGTGGCAGCACCTGGCCCACTACTACACCGACCCGCTGGAGACCACCTGGGTGAACGAGGGCCTGTCGGACTTCGCGCAGACCCTCACCGGCTACGTCAACGCCAAGGCCACGGTCTTCGACAAGGGCGCCGACGGCCACATCTACTGCTTCCAGGGCTTCGGCACCGTCCAGACGCCGTCCAACACCAACCCGCGCGACTGCGGCGGCCCGGAGAACTCGCTCAACCTGTGGGGTGAGGGCGGCAACGGCAGCGCGGTGCTGGCGGACTACGGGAACACCTACTCGTTCATGCTGTTCCTGTACGACAGGTACGGCTCGGCGTTCATGTCCAAGCTGCACCGCGACGGCAAGCTGCAGGGTCTGGCGAGCCTGAAGGCGGCCCTGGCCGAGCAGGGCGTCAACAACATGTACCAGGTCATCC
Source organism: Nonomuraea sp. NPDC000554 (assembly GCF_040300065.1). NCBI lineage: Bacteria > Bacillati > Actinomycetota > Actinomycetes > Streptosporangiales > Streptosporangiaceae > Nonomuraea > Nonomuraea sp. NPDC000554. The sequence continues at coordinate 23,967 of NZ_JBEPDC010000039.1, forward strand.
ACGACTTCCAGACCTCGACCCTGGTGGACAAGGTCGTCGGGGAGTCGAACAGGGGCGTCATCGTGGGCGTCCCGAAGAAGCGGGTGACGACGGCGAGCCTGCGTTCGACCGTCAACCTGGCGAACCCGCGCGCCTACGCCACTCCCGGCGCGGCGCCGAACGGCGCCGACTACGTGCCGCTGCAGAAGTCCGGCGGGACGTTCCTGCGCGGTCACGAGCTGCGCTCGCTGTCGTTCGAGGGCTCCAAGACGCTGCCGCCGATCCCGCTGGCCTGGACCGTCGTCTCCGACGACCCCGACCGCTCCGGCAACCCGGTGCTGTGGTCGGGCAACGCCAGCAACCTGAACGCGGCCGCGATCACCAAGCTGACGGTCCCGTCCGCCGACCCGACGCTGCGCTTCCTGGCCAAGTACGGCGCGGAGTCCGGGTTCGACTACGGCTACGTGATCGTCTCCACGGACGGCGGCAAGACCTACACCGCCATCGCCGGTGACAAGACGGTGACCGGCCCGCTCGGCCCCGGCGTCAACGGCACGACCACCGGTTTCGAGCCGCACTCCTACAGCCTGTCGGCCTACGCGGGCAAGGAGATCCTCCTCGGCTTCCGCTACGTCAGCGACGGCGGGGTCAACGAGGGCGGCTGGAAGATCGACGATGTCACGGTCGGCGGCACGGCGGTCAGCGACGGCTCCAGCCTCGACCCGTTCGACTCGCCGAGCGAGGTCTTCCCGACTCCGGTCGAGAACTGGAACGTCCGGCTGATCGGCCTGGACGACAAGCACCAGGTGGCGTTGCAGGCCGAGTTCAACGGCAAGAGCTCCGTCAGCCTGAGCCGCCTCCAGCTCGCCCCGTTCGCGCTGTTCCCGACGGTGGTCGCGGTGGTGGCCTACGACGAGTCGACGGAGCAGGTCAACCAGTACGCCCCGTACACGCTGAAGGTCAACGGCGTCACCCAGCCGGGTGGCGGCCCGCAGACCTGACGCGGATCCGCTGAGGGCGCCCGCCGCACTGCGGCGGGCGCCCGTCCGGCCGCTGGTGGCGTACCATCACCGAACAACATTCTGCTCACGTGAGGGATCGGTATGACGACTCGCCAGCACGCCATCGGCGACCTGCTGCGGCGCTCGGCCGCGCGCCACCCCGGCAAGACCGCCATCGTGTTCGGCGAGCTGCGTCAGAGCTACGCCGACCTGGACGCGACGGTGAACCGCACCGCCAACGCGCTGGCCGCGCGGGGCGTGCGCAAGGGCGACAGGTTCGCCGTGTTCAGCCACAACAACCACGCCTTCGTGGTGGCGTACTTCGCGCTGGCCCGGCTGGGCGCGATCTCCGTGCCGATCAACTTCATGCTCGGGGCCGACGAGGTGGCCTACATCCTCGACCATTCCGGCGCCACCGGGATGCTGGCGGAGGAGGCGCTGCTGCCGGTCGCCGCGCGAGCCGCCGGGGAGCGGATCGCCGTGCGCGGCGTGATCGGGCAGGGCGACGGATGGGAGCCGGTCACCGCGTGGATGGCGCATCCCGACGACTCCGAGCCGCACGTGGAGATCGCCGACGACGACCCGATCCAGCTCATGTACACCAGCGGCACCGAGTCGCGGCCGAAGGGCGCCACACTGGCGAGCCGGGGTCTGATCGCCCAGTACGTGTCCTGCGTGGTCGACGGCGAGATGAGCGCGGACGACGTGGAGGTGCACGCGCTGCCGCTCTACCACTGCGCGCAGCTGCACTGCTTCCTCACGCCCGGCGTCTACCTCGGGGCCACCAACGTGATCCTGCCCGGCGCCGACCCGGCGGCGATCCTCGCCACGATCGAGGCCGAGGGCGCGACCAAGCTGTTCTGCCCGCCGACCGTCTGGATCGGCCTGCTGCGCCACCCCGACTTCGACCGCCGCGATCTGTCGTCGCTGCGCAAGGGCTACTACGGGGCCTCGATCATGCCGGTGGAGGTGCTGAAGGAGATCGCCCAGCGGCTGCCGGACGTGCGGCTGTTCAACTTCTACGGCCAGACCGAGATGGCGCCCGTGGCCACCGTCCTGGGCCCTGACGAGCAGCTCACCAGGCTCGGCTCGGCCGGGCGTGCGGCGCTGAACGTCGAGACCAGGATCGTCGACGCCGACGACCGGCCGGTGCCGCCCGGGGTGGTGGGCGAGATCGTGCACCGCAGCCCGCACGCCATGCTCGGCTACTGGAACGACCCCGACAGGACCGCCGAGGTGTTCCGCGGCGGCTGGTTCCACAGCGGCGACCTCGGCGTGCTGGACGCCGACGGCTACCTGTCGGTCGTCGACAGGAAGAAGGACATGATCAAGTCCGGTGGCGAGAACGTGGCGAGCCGGGAGGTCGAGGAGGCCATCTACCAGCACCCCGCGGTGGCCGAGGCGGCGGTGTTCGGGGTGCCGGACCCACGGTGGATCGAGGCGGTGACGGCCGCCGTCGTGCTGCGCGCGGGCGCGGGCCTGACCGCCGACGAGCTGGTCGCCTTCCTGCGGGAACGGCTCGCGCCCTTCAAGACGCCCAAGCGGGTCGTGTTCGTCGAGGCGCTGCCCAAGAACGCCAGCGGCAAGGTCCTCAAGAGGGAGCTGCGCGACGCCTTCTGATCGCGGCCCTGATCCCCTTGCGCGGCGCGTTCCCGGCGAGGGCGTCGTCGTGCAGGCCGGACGCACCTTGAGCTCGGCCTGCATGAGCGGCCCGGCGGCGAGCGGCTGCTAGGGTGTGTCACGAGTGATCAGCCAAAGGGAGATCCAGACGTGGTGGGTGACGACGACATCTCCGGGTGATACCGGGAGTGATCGGCCACCGGCAGGCGCACAGGAGCGCCGCCGTGGCCATGTCGGCGTTTCTTGAATCCCCTTTCTCCCCTTGGGCGGCTCCGGCACGCCCCTGTCACCACGAGGTCACTCGCATGTCCGACGCGTTCATCGTCTGCTCCAACCTGTCCTTCTCCTGGCCGGACGACACCCCGGTCTTCCAGGACCTGTCCTTCACCGCGGGCGCCGGCCGCACGGGCTTGGTCGCCCCGAACGGCGCCGGCAAGAGCACCCTGCTCAAGCTGATCGCCGGCGAGTACCGGCCCAGCGGCGGCAGCGTGTCCGTCGAGGGGGTGCTCGGCTACCTCCCGCAGAGCCTGCCTCTCGCCGGTGACCTGACCGTCGCCGAGGTCCTGGGGATCGCCCCGGTGATCAGGGCCCTGGACGCCATCGAGTCAGGCGACGCGAGCGAGGAGCACTTCGCCACGATCGGCGACGACTGGGACATCGAGGAGCGCACCCGCGCCCAGCTGGACCGGCTCGGCCTCGGCGACGTCGAGCTCGCCCGGCGCCTGCGCACCCTCAGCGGCGGCCAGGTCGTCTCCCTCGGGCTGGCGGCGCAGCTGCTGAAGCGGCCCGACGTCCTGCTGCTCGACGAGCCGACCAACAACCTCGACCTCGACGCGCGCCGCAAGCTCTACGACGTGCTCGCCGACTGGAACGGCTGCCTGCTGCTGGTCAGCCACGACCGGGAGCTGCTCGACCGCATGGACCGGATCGCCGAGATCGAGCGGGGCGAGATCAGGCTCTACGGCGGGAGCTTCACCGCCTACGAGGAGGCGGTGCGGGCCGAGCAGGAGGTCGCCGAGAAGAACGTCCGCAGCGCCGAGCAGGAGCTCAAGCGTGAGAAGCGGGAGATGCAGCAGGCCCGTGAGCGGGCCGAGCGGCGGGCGAGCAACGCCGCCCGCAACCTGAAGAACGCCGGCCTGCCGCGGATCTTCGCCGGGAACATGAAGCGGGGCGCCGAGGAGTCGGCGGGCAGGGCGGGCCAGACGCACGCCGCGCGGGTCGGCGACGCCAGGGCCCGGCTCGACGAGGCCGGGCGTGCCCTGCGCGACGACCAGAAGATCGCGCTGGAACTGCCCGGAACCCACGTCCCCGCCGGACGCACGGTCTTCCTCGGCGAGCGGATGCAGGTCCGCCACGGTGAGCGGGCCGTGTTCGCCGGGGAGGGCGTCGACCTGACCGTCCGTGGCCCCGAGCGGATCGCGCTGACCGGCCCGAACGGCGCGGGCAAGTCCACCCTGCTGCGCCTGGTCAACGGCGACCTGGAGCCGGACGACGGCCGGACCAGGCGGGCCGACGGCCGCGTCGCCTACCTGTCGCAGCGGCTGGACCTGCTGGACCTCGACCGCACCGTCGCGGAGAACCTGGCCGCGTTCGCGCCCGGAATGCTGGAGGCGCAGCGGATGAACCTGCTCGCCCGCTTCCTGTTCCGGGGCTCCCGCGCGCACCTGCCGGTCGGGGTGCTGTCGGGCGGCGAGCGGCTGCGCGCCACCCTGGCCTGCGTCCTGTGCGCCGAGCCGGCGCCCCAGCTGCTGTTGCTGGACGAGCCGACCAACAACCTCGACCTGGTCAGCGTCGGCCAGCTGGAGAGCGCGCTCGCCGCCTACGAAGGCGCGTTCGTGGTGGTCAGCCACGACGAGCGGTTCCTCGCGGAGATCAACGTGGGCCGCTGGCTGCGGCTCTCCGAGGGCCGGCTGCTGGAGACGGGGCCCGAGGTCAGCCGCCTGCCTTGAGTCCTCAGCCCCAGCCGTCGAGAGCGAAGACGGGGCCCGAGGTCATGCCCTGAGCCCTCAGCCCCAGCCGTCCAGAGCGAACACAGCCCCGCGGTGGCACTGCGTGATGCCCGCGGCCGGATACGCGACCGTGTTCGGGGGAAGCGCGCCGGGATCGGCCCACAGCAGCCCGGCGCACTTGTGCGGCTCCATGTTCACCGGCTCGCCCTCCCACCGGACGGCCTCGAAGAAGAACCCGACGCGGGCCGCACCGGAGGCGCCCCGATGGTGCATCACGTGGAGAAACCTGAGGTCGGGGGGATCAACGATCACCCCGACCTCCTCCCTGGCCTCCCGGATCACGGCGTCGACCACCGACTCGCCCTCCTCCAGATGACCACTCGGGAGGTTCAGGCCGCCGTCGGCGAACCCGGTGTTGGCCCGCTCGGCCAGCAGGATCAGGCCGCCCCGGCGCAGCACGAGATGGACGTCGACGACGCTGCGGTAGCGCCGCTTCACCGGGCGAGCCCGTCGCGCCGCCGGTCGAGAGCCTGCACCCACTTGACGGCCACCGCGGCGACCTGCACCAGCTCGGCGCGCAGCAGCTCGGGATCGTCCTCGGCGAAGGCCTCCAGCACCTCCTCGTGCAGGATGTGCCGCCAGCTCAGCTCGCCCCTGGCCGCCGCCTCGGCCAGCGCGCTCGCCAGCGAGCCCGGCGCGCCCGCGTCTCCGTCGTGTGTCACGATCCCCGAGTCTGCCCGACGCCTCCGACAGGATCGCGCATCCTGAAGCCCGGCCCCACGTCGGCCGCCCCCGAGCGGACGTGGTCGCGGAACGCCCGGACGGCGGGCGTCAGCCGCTCCCCCGCGGGCCAGCTCAGACCGATGGTCCGGAACACGGGCGGCGACAGCGGGACCTCCGCCACCCCCGACGGCGGCGCGGGGCCGAAGCGAGGTAGCAGCGCCACGCCCAGCCCCGCCGCCACCAGCCCCCGGACGGTCTCCGACTCCTGCCCCTCGAACGCGATCCTGGGCTGGAACCCGGCCGCCGCGCACAGGTCGTCGGTGATCTGGCGCAGCCCGTACCCGTGCTCCAGCGTGACGAGCTCCTCCTCCGCGAGGTCGGTCAGCCGCACGTGCTCCCGCCCGGCGAACGGGTGGGAGCACGGGACCGATAGCACCAGCTCCTGGTCGGCCAGCGCGGCACCGGCGAGGTCGGGGTCGTCCTCCGGCAGCGGCGCGACGAGCACCAGGTCGATCTCGCCGTCGCGCAGGCCGCGCAGCATGTCCTGCCGGGAGCCCTGCACCAGGCTGAAGCGGACCCGCGGATAGCGCTCGCGGAAACCCTTCACCAGCGACGGCACCAGCGAGCGGCCGAGCAGGTGCAGGAACCCGAGGACGACGTGCCCGCTGCCGGGGTCGGCCTCCTCGCGGACCTCCCGCACGGCGGCGGCCACGACGCCGAGCGCGCGGGCGGCCGAGCCTGCCAGCGTCCGTCCGGCCCTGGTCAGCCTGATGCCGCGTCCGGCAGGGATGACGACGGGCGCGCCGACCAGCTCGGAGAGGGCGGCGAGCCGCCTGCTGACCGTGGGCTGCGGGATGCCGAGCAGCTCGGCGGCCCTGGTCACGTGCCCGGTCTCGCCGAGCGCGGCGAGCAGCGCCAGGGCGGGCGCGAGCCGGGCCGCCAACTCTAGATCCGCGGATTCATCCAGCATGGTATGAATTATCGCCCTTTTCAGCATTGGACGCATTTATTAGCTTTGCTTAGGTTTTTGGGGTGGTCCTCGAACTGAGCGCTCCCGTCAGCACCAGGCGGGTCGGCGCCGCCGTCGCCGCGGCGGGCGTCTCCTCCTTCGCCCTGCTGTACGCGCCCCAGCCGGTCCTGCCCCAGCTCGCGACGGCGTTCCAGCTGGACCCCGGCGGCGCGTCCCTGGCGATCGGGGTGGCCACGACCGCGCTGGCCCTCGCGGTGCTGCCGCTGGCGGCGCTGTCGGAGCGGGTGGACAGGCGGCAGATCATCGTCTGCTCGGTGATCGCCTCGGCGGTACTCGGGCTGCTGCTGCCGCTCGCGCCGTCGTTCCCCGTGCTGCTGGTCATGCGGGCGCTGCAGGGCGTGGCGATCGCGGGCTTCCCCGGCGTCGCCGCCGCCTACCTGGCCGACCAGGTCGGCACGGCCAGGCTGCCGTCCGCCGTCGGCGCGATGATCGCGGGCAACTCGGTGGGCGGCATGCTCGGACGGCTCGGCGCGGGATTCGCGGCCGGGCCGCTGGGCTGGCACGGCGCGCTGCTGGTCGTCGCGGGCGTCTCGCTGGTGTGCGCGGTGTTCGCGGCCGCCACGCTCCCCCCGTCTCAGCGGACGCCGCATCCGGGCGACGGCGGCGAGCGGACCCGGCTCGGGGCGCGGCTGCTCGCGCCGTACACGGTGGCGGTGCTGGGGATGGGGGCGTTCATCGCGCTCTACAACGCGGCGGGCTTCCGGCTGGCCGCGCCGCCGATCGGCCTCGCGCCCGCGGCGGCGTCCCTCGTGTTCCTCTCGTACGCGATGGGGACGGTCTCCTCGGCCGCGGCGGGACGTCTGGTACGCAGGCTCGGACAGTCGGCGGCCCTCGTGACGTCGCTCGCCGCGACGGCCGCCGGCGCCGCGCTGACGGTCTCGGACGCGCTGCCGCTGATGGCGCTCGGCTTCGCCGTCCTGACCGCCGGGTTCTTCGCCGCGCACGCGATCGCCAACGCGTGGGTCGCGGCCGAGGCCCCGCCACGGGCGCGCGGCAGGGCGTCCGGGCTCTACACGCTCTGCTACTACCTCGGCAGCGGCGCCGGGGGGACCGTGGGCAGCGCGGTCTACGGGCGGTTCGGGTGGGGCTGGCTGATCGTCCTGACAGTGGGCTGGCTCCTGGTGGGCGTGGCAGCGGTCCTGACAGCGGCCAGACGCCCAATCAGCTGACGGACGGTCACCGTCGGTACCGGGCCCGCCGGGACGCTGACGCGCGGAGGCCCCGTGACGCGCTCGTCACGGGGCCTCCGTCACGTGTCATCCGCCGGACGTCTCTACCGCCACTGGCTCGGGACGATCGGGCTGGCGGCCATCGCCATGCAGTGGGCGTTGGGGTACTCATGGTCGAAGTACACCGGCTGGTCGTGGAAGTAGCCGCGGATCTCGACGTGACGCGGGCTCCAGAGCTTGACGCAGGGACGTCCCGGCTCCCTGATCGCGTCGAGGTCTCCGTTGAGGTCGCGGAGGTTCTCGCAGGCGTCTCGTGGTGTGGGGTGGCTGCCGCCGTCGGGACCGCACGTGAGCACGTAGTACTCCGAGGTGCCGCGGTGGATGTCGCTGACCGTGATCCTGAGCTCGCCCTCGAGGCCACCGGCCTGCGCCGGGGCCGCGGCACCGAGCGTGGCCGCCGCCAGGACGGCGGCGGTGACGGCGGCCGGACGGGTGAGAGAACGGAGAATGGACAAGGAAGACCCCCTTCAACCTTGGATACGCAGCGTGACGCTATCATCACCGTGCGCCCTCATCGTGGATCTTCTGACCCGCGATTCCGGACAGAGCCCCGGACGTCCCAGGAACGCCACACGGAGCGAATCGCCCCTGAACAGCCCGGCCCGCCGTTTCCTCCGCCACGCGACGCCCAAGAGCAGCGCCAACCGGCATTTCCTACCGAATAGATAGCTATATTGGTGCGGTGACCATCGACCAGCACGGACTGGCCATGAGTGGCGCGAGCCGTGCCGCCGTCCGCCATTACGACCAGGCGATCGACGAGCTGCTCCACTTCCGCGTCGAGGTCGACGCCGAGTCGGCGGCGGCGCTGGCCGACTCGCCGGACTTCCCGATGGGCCAGGTGCTGGCCGCCTACCTGGGGCTGCTCACCACCGAGGCGGACGACGCGCGCGCCGCCCGGCAGCGCTTCGCCGCCTGGCGTGCCAGGATCGACCACCCGTCGCTGCTCCCCCGCGAGCGCGCCCACGTCGAGGCCGTCCAGGCGCTGCTCGACGGCGACTTCCTGACCTGCGGCGCGCTGCTCGGCAGGATCACCGAGGAGCACCCTCGCGACGCGCTCGCCCTCGCGGCCGGCCACCAGGTGGACTTCTTCACCGGCGACGCGCGGTCGCTGCGCGACAGGATCGGCGGCGCGCTCAACGCCTGGCACGACGACGACAGGCACGTCGGCCATGTCCTCGGTATGTACGCGTTCGGGCTGGAGGAGGCGGGCCACTACGACAGGTCTGAGGAGGTGGGGCTGCGCGCGGTCGAGCTGAACGCGCGCGACGTGTGGGGCATCCACGCGGTGGTGCACACCTACGAGATGCAGGGCAGGTTCGGCGACGGCGTCCGCTACCTGGACGCCAGGCTCGACGACTGGTCCACCGGCACGTTCTTCAACGTGCACAACTGGTGGCACTACTCGCTGTACGCGCTGGAGTCGGGCGACGCCGCCAGGGCCCTGGCCATCTATGACGCGGTGCTGGCGGGCGGGCAGTCGTCCATGGAGCTGCTGGACGCCGCCGCGCTGCTGTGGCGGTTGCTCCTCGAGGGCTCGCCCGAGGAGAAGCGGTGGCGGGCGCTGGCCGACGCCTGGCCGGTCAGGGTGGCCGAGCCGTTCTACGCCTTCAACGACATGCACGCCGTCATGTCGTACGTGGGCGCGGGACGTTTCCAGGACGCCGAGGAGCTGATCCGAGGCCGGGAGGCGTACCTGGCGGAGCCGCGTCCGGGTGTCACCAACCAGGCCATGACGGCGAGGGTGGGGCTGCCGGTGTGCAGGGCGCTGGTGGCGTTCGGCAAGGCCGACTACGACGCGGCGGTGGACCTGCTCTACCCGATCAGGCACCGCGTCAACGAGTTCGGGGGCAGCCACGCGCAGCGCGATGCCGTCCAGAAGACGCTGCTGGAGGCGACGCTGCGCGGCGGGCGCCTCGACCTGGCGCGGGTGCTGGTGAGCGAGCGGATCAACGTCCGGCCGTGCAGCCCGTTCAACTGGCTCAAGCAGGGCGCGCTGGCGGAACAGCTCGGCGACCGCGCCGCGGCCGCAGCGGCCCGCCTCCGCGCGGAGGAACTGGTACGGCGGACCTGATCCGGATTCTGTCGGTGCCTGCGAGTAGGCTCTCGCCCCATGGATCGGCAACTCACCCTGATGGCGGTGCACGCGCACCCCGACGACGAGGTCATCAGCACCGGCGGCATCCTCGCGCGCTACTCCGACGAGGGCATCCGCACGGTCCTGGTCACCTGCACCAACGGGGAGCAGGGCGACGGCCCTGGCGGGGTCAAGCCCGGCGACCCCGGCCACGACGACGAGGCGGTGGCCCGCCAACGCCTGGAGGAGCTGCGCGAGTCGGTCGCCCACCTGGGCATCGACCACCTGGAGCTGCTCGGCTACCGCGACTCCGGCATGGACGGCTGGGAGGGGAACGAGCACGGCGACGCGTTCGCCAACGTTCCGGTCGAGACGGCCGCCGCGAAGCTCGTCGCGCTGATGGAGCACTACCGGCCGGATGTCGTGGTCACCTACGACGAGACGGGCGGTGGCGGCTACGGCCACCCCGACCACGTCCAGGCGCACCGGGTGGCGGTCGCGGCGGCCGAGACGTCCGGCATCCCGGCCAAGTTCTACTACACGGCCATCCCCCGCTCCGGTATCAAGCAGATGTTCGAGGCCATGCGGGCCAGCGGCGTCGACTTCGGCGACTTCGAGCCGTCCGACGACTTCGGCACCCCCGACGAGCTGGTCACGTCCACGATCGACGTCTCGCCGTACGTGGAGCGCAAGCTGAAGGCGCTGCAGGCGCACGAGAGCCAGGGCGAGAACATCTTCCTGCTCCGCATGCCCGAGGAGGCCCAGCACCAGGTGTTCTCGCACGAGGCGTTCACCCGGGTGTCGAGCAAGGTCGAGGCGCCCGACCACGAGGACGACCTGTTCGCCGGCCTGCGCTGAGCGATCGGCCCCGAGCCGGTTCCCGGCGGGCGACGGGCCACGCGAGCCGCCGCCCCGATCACGGTCTGGGCGGGGGCAGTTCGCCCGAGCCGCGCACGATCAGGCGCGTCGGCACCAGGGTCCGGCGTGCCTTCGACCGGTCGCCGTCCAGGCGGGCCAGGACGAGGTCGGCCGCGGCGCCGCCGATCGCGGCCGGGTCCTGGGCGACGACGGTCAGCGGCGGGTCGAGCACCTCGGCCAGCGGCAGGTCGTCGTAGCCGACGACGGCCACGTCCTTGCGGCCCGCGCGGGCGAGCGCCACCACCACGCCCATCGAGGCGAGGTTGTTGGCGGCGAACAGCGCGGTCGGCGGGTCGTCGAGGGCCAGCAGGCGGAGCGTGGCGGCGCTGGCCGCCTCCTGGTCGTGGCCGCTCTCCACGAGCGCGCGGTCGAACGGGAGCCCGGATCGTTCCAGCGCGTCGCGGTAGCCCTGGAAGCGTTCGCGGCGGGTGTAGAGGGTGGCGGGCAGGTCGCCGACGAAACCGACCCTGCGGTGCCCGTGCCCGATCAGGTGGCCGACCCCGGCCGCGGCGCCCTCGCGGTTGGCGCTGACCACGCTGTCGGCGGTCAGCCCCACGGCGGGCCGGTCGAGGAAGACGATCGGCAGGCCCGCCGCCCGCTCGCCGCGCAGGTGGCGGTGGTCGCCGGCCGCCGACGGCACCACCATGAGGGCGCTGACCCTGCGCGCCAGGAACGCGGCGATCAGCGACTGCTCCAGCTCGGCCGTCTCGCTGGACGAGCCGACGATCAGGGTCAGCCCGCGGGCCCTGACCGTGTTCTCGATGCCGCCCGCGAGCGTGCCGAAGAACGGGTTGCCCATCTCGGGGATGACCAGGCCGATCGCGGCGTCACGGGCCCCGACACGCATGTTGCGGGCCATCAGGTTCGGCTGGTAGCCCAGCTTGCGCACCGCCTGCATGACGCGTTCGCGCGTCTCCGCCGCGACGGGGCCTTCGTCGTTGAGCACCCGCGAGACGGTCTTGGCCGTGACCCCCACTTCACGGGCCACGTCTGCCATGGTGGGACGCCGCATTTCGACCATGCTAGTGGCTCGTCAGGACAGGCCGATCGCCTTCGCCGCGCTCTTGTCGGCCACCACCGCCCTGCCGTCCGACACCTGGAGGGCGCCGGTCATGATGGCGACGACCTCGGCCATGCTGTGGTCGGCGGGCTTGACCTGGGCGACGCGGCGGCCGAGCCGCTGGACGTGGATGCGGTCGGCGATCTCGAACACGTGCGGCATGTTGTGGCTGATCAGCACGACGGGCAGGCCGCGGTCGCGGACCCGTCTGATCATGTCGAGCACCTGGCCGGACTCCTTGACGCCGAGCGCGGCGGTCGGCTCGTCCATCACGACCACGTGCGAGGCCCAGGCGACGGCCCTGGCCACGGCCACGCCCTGCCGCTGCCCGCCGGACAGCGACTCGACCGGCTGGGTGAGCGAGCGCAGGCCGATCTTCAGGGCGGCCATGTGCTCGGCCGACTCGGCGCGCATCCGCTTCTTGTCCAGCAGCCGGAAGATCGTGCCCAGCGGGCCGGGCTTGCGGATCTCCCTGCCGAGGAACATGTTGGTCGCGATGTCGAGCGAGGCGGCGACGGCCAGGTCCTGGTAGACAGTCTCGATGCCGTGCCTGCGCGCGTCCAGCGGGCTGCGCAGGCGGACGGGCTCGCCGCCGAGCATGATCTCGCCGGAGTCCGGCTGGATCGCGCCCGTCAGGGCCTTGATCAGGGTGGACTTGCCCGCGCCGTTGTCGCCGATGACGGCGAGCACCTCGCCGGGCATCAGATCGAAGTCGGCGCCGTCCAGCGCGGTCACGTGGCCGTAGCGCTTGACCAGGCCGCGCGCCTGGAGGACGGGGGTCGTCATCGGTTCCTCCTGCGGGAGAGCTGGTCGACGGCCACGGCGAGGATCACCAGGATGCCGGTGATGAGCGTCTGGTAGATCGACTGCACGCCCATGAGTTGCAGGCCGTTGCGGAACACCCCGACGATGAGCGCGCCGATCAGCGTCCCAAGCACCAGGCCGCGCCCGCCGAACAGGCTGGTGCCGCCGAGTACGACGGCGGTGATGCTGTCGAGGTTGTCGGTCTGGCCCGCCTGCGGGTCGCCGACGCCGGTCCTGGAGACCAGCAGCAGGGCCGCGACGCCGTAGACGAATCCGGCGAGGGTGTAGACGCCGATGGTCAGCCGCCGGGTGCGGATGCCGGTCAGCCGCGCCACCTCGGGGCTGTTGCCCAGCGCGTAGACGTGGCGTCCCCAGGCGGTCTGGCCGAGCAGGTAGGCGAAGAGCAGGAACAGCAGGATCGTCAGCAGCGACCCGTAGGTGACGTTGGTCTGCCCGACCTGGAACGTCCGGCCCAGGAAGGTCAGCAGGTCCGGGAGCTGGGTGACGGTCTGCTCCTGCGAGTAGATGTGGGTCAGCGCGAACACCACGTTCAGCATGCCGAGCGTGACGATGAACGGCGGCAGCGAGATCCGCGTCACCAGCAGCCCGTTGACCAGCCCGAACGCGGCGCACGCGGCGAGCCCGGCGGCGATCGCGAGCGGGGGCGGCAGCTCGCCGGTCACGGCCAGCTTGGTCATCACGATGCCGCCGAACGCCATGATCGCGCCGTTGGACAGGTCGATGCCCGCCGTGAGGATGATCAGCGTCTGGCCGATGGCGAGCGTCCCGACGACCATGACCTGCTGGATGATCAGCGAGAAGTTGCCGCCGGTGAGGAACTGGTCGGTTCTGAGGGCGAAGAACGCGCACGCCAGCACCAGCGCGATGAAGGGGCCGGCGACTGGCGTGGTGAGGATCCGGCGCGGTAGTGCCGCTTCGATGACGGCCATCTCAGCCCCAGCAGTTGGCCAGGCCGAAGGCGGTGTCCTTGGCCTCGACGCCGGTGGCCGGCTTGTCGGTGACCAGGGTGACGCCGGTGTCGGTGTAGCCCGAGGCCTTCTTGCCCTTCATGGCGAACTCGGCCACGGCCTTGACGCCGTCCTCGGCCATCTTCAGCGGGTACTGCTGCGAGGTGGCGGCGATCTGCCCGCTCTGCACCGCCTTGACGCCGGTGCATCCGCCGTCCACGGAGACGATCAGGGTGTCCTTCTCGCGGCCCTTGGCCTTCAGCGCGGTGTACGCGCCCAGGGCGGCGGGCTCGTTGATGGTGTAGACGAGGTTGATGTCGGGGGCCTTCTGCAGGCAGTTCTCCATCGCGGTCTGGCCCTTGGACTGGTCGCCGCGGGTGTCCTGGGAGCAGACGATGGACGGGTCGCCCTCGGCGATGCCGTACCCCTTGAGGAAGCCGTCGTGGCGCAGCTGCCCGACGGTGATGCCGGGCGCGAGGTCGAGGGTGGCGATCTTGGCGGGTTTGCCGGCCATCGCGGCCTTGGCGTACTGGCCGATGAGCTCGCCCGCCTTGAGGTTGTCGGTGGCGAACAGCGCGTCGGTGGCGTCCTGCGGGTCCGTGGGGGTGTCCAGGGCGATCACCATGACGCCGGCGTCCCTGGCCTTCTTGATCGCCGGGACGATCGCCTTGGTGTCGCTCGGCGTGATGAGGATGCCCTTCACTCCGGCGGCGACCATGTTCTCGATCGCGGTGATCTGGGCGGCGTTGTCGCCGTCGAACTTGCCTGCGGCGGTCATCAGCTCGGCGCCGGACGCCTGGGCCGCCTTCTGCGCGCCTTCCTTCATCTTCACGAAGAACGGGTTGGTCTCCGTCTTGGTGATCAGTCCGACTTTGGGGGTGGAGGACGGCTGCTGACCGCTCGCGCCGCATCCGGTGGCGAGCAGCGCAACGGCCAGCAAACCGGCCGAGATCCTTGCAATCATGGACGCTTCCTATCAGCGGAGATTCGATGTCATCGTTGACATATGTCATCGTTGACATCGGCCGTGCTGCGATGATGAACTCCCATCCGAGAAACGTCAATGCCTTCATGTCGTAACAAATGGGCAACGAGCCAGAGAGGCAGGGCCCGATGATCGCTGTCCTGGGCGAGTGCGTCGCGGACGCCTTCGCCGACCGGCGTCCCGGCGAGCTCACGGAGCTGGCGCTGCGGGTGCTGCCGGGGGGCGGTCCCGCGAACACGGCGGTGGCCCTGGCGCGCCTCGGCACCCCCACCCGGTTCCTCGGCCGCCTGTCGGGCGACGTGTTCGGCGACCTGTTCCGCGACCACCTCGCCGCCTCCGGCGTGGACCTGTCGGCGAGCGTGCGGGCGGCCGAGCCCAGCACGCTCGCGGTCGCGGCGCTGGACGGTCAGGGCCAGGCCGCCTACAGCTTCCACGCCGAGGGCACCGCCGACTGGCAGTGGTCCCCGGACGAGCTGACGGGGCTCGGCGGCGCGTCCTGCCTGCACACCGGCTCGCTGGCGCTGGTACGCGAGCCGGGACGGGACGTGGTGGAGTCCTTCGCCGCAGCCGCGGCCGGGCAGGCGACGGTCTCCATCGACCCCAACGTCCGGCCCAGCCTGGCGGCGCGCGAGGCCTACCAGGTGACGCGCTGGTGCGGCATCGCCGACATCCTCAAGCTCAGCGAGGACGACCTGGCCTTCCTCCTGCCGGGCGAGCCGGTGGAGCGCGCCTGCGACGCCTGGCACGCCGCCGGGGCCCGGCTGATCGTGGTAACCCGGGGCGCGTCCGGAGCCCTGGTCTCCCTGGAGGGGGCGCGGGCGACGGTCGGCGCGCCGCGCGTGCGGGTGGTGGACACGGTCGGCGCGGGCGACGCGTTCACGGCCGGGCTGCTGCACCACCTGTCCGCGCGCGGCCTCCTGGGGGGACGCCTGGACGGCCTCGATCTTGACACGGCCACCGAGGCGGCGGCGTTCGCGGCCCAGGTGGCGGCCATGACCTGCGCGGTCGCCGGCGCCAACCCGCCCTGGGCGCACCAGCTCACCGACCTCAACGCCGACCACCTGGCGGACGGCGCGTGACGCTCGAGGCAGGCGCGCAGCGCGGCGGCGGATCGGGCAAGCGCGATTAAAGGCGGAAGCAACCGCAGTGGCCCGATAATCGACACCAGTAACCGACCAGGACAGGACACGTACATGGGACGTTTATTGCGGATCTTCTCGCCGGTCGTGATCGGCCTGCTCGTCTCGGGTTTCACCACCGGGCCGCAGCAGGACCCGCTCACGTCCTTCTACAATCAGCGGCCCGCCTGGTCCGACTGCGGCGGCGGCTTCCAGTGCGCCAAGCTGAAGGTCCCGCTCGACTACGCGAAACCGGCGGGCGAGCGGATCGAGCTGGCCCTGATCCGCCTCCCCGCGACCGGCCAGCGGATCGGCTCGATCGTGGTCAACCCCGGCGGCCCCGGCGGGTCCGGCATCGACTACGCCAAGCAGGCCAAGACGCAGGTGTCGGACGACGTCCGGGCCCGCTTCGACGTCGTCGGCTTCGACCCGCGCGGGGTCGGCAAGTCCACCCCCGTGCGCTGCCTGACCGGCCCGCAGACGGACGCCTACGTCGCCCTCGACCCGACGCCCGACTCCGCCGCCGAGGCCAAGAAGCTCCAGGAGGCGTCGCGGGCGTACGCCAAGGGCTGCCAGGCCAAGTCGGGCAAGCTGCTCGCGCACGTCGGCACCGCCGACGCCGCCCGCGACATGGACGTCATGCGCGCCGCCCTCGGCGACAAGAAGCTCACCTACCTCGGCAAGTCGTACGGCACCTACCTGGGCGCCACCTACGCCGACCTGTTCCCCTCCAAGGTGCGCGCCCTCGTCCTCGACGGCGCCCTGGACCCCACGCTGACCATGGCGCAGATCAACTCCCAGCAGTCGCGCGGCTTCGAGGTGGCCTTCACCGCGTTCCTGCGCGACTGCTTCGAGCAGAAGGACTGCCCCTTCCCCACGCACGAGGTCGGCGCGTCGTTCGCCAAGCTCGACGCGCTGTTCAAGCGGGCCGACTCGACCCCGCTGAGCAACAGGCGCGACGACAGGAAGCTCACCGAGGCGCTGGCGGTGACCGGGACGCTGATGCCGCTCTACCAGCGCGACGCCTGGCCGTACCTGCGGCAGGCGCTCACGGCGGCCTTCAAGGGCGACGGCACGATCCTGCTGGCCTTCGCCGACCTGTACTACGGGCGTGAGACCGACGGCAGCTACAGCAACGAGACCGACGCGAACACCGCCATCAACTGCCGCGACCACGCCTACCCCGGCACGGCGGCCGGCTACGCCCGGATGACCCGCAAGAGCGTGTCGCTGGCGCCGCACTTCGGCGCCTTCGTCTCGGGCGGCCCGACACCGTGCCTGTACTGGCCGGTCAAGAGCCTGGCGAACGTCAAGCCGCTGCGCGCCAAGGGCGCTGCGCCGATCGTGGTGGTCGGCACCACGCGCGACCCGGCCACGCCGTACAAGTGGGCCCAGGCGATGGCGTCGCAGCTCTCCTCGGGCGTGCTGCTCAGCTTCGACGGCGACGGCCACACCGCGTACCGGTCGGGCTCGTCCTGCGTCGACGAGGCGATCGACCACTACCTGATCGACGGGGTGCCGCCGAAGGACGGAACGACCTGCCCGAAGATCTGACCCGGGAGGGCCGCGATCAGCGGCCCTCCGCGTCGCCGCCGTCGCGGTCGGGGCGGTCGAGGGCCGGTTGGACGAACCACGTCCACACGGCGAGCAGGGCGATGACGGCGGCGGTGGCGACCGCCACGGCGATGTGGAACAGGTAGTCCACCACCAGCATGGTCGCCGCCGTCATCGAGACGGTCAGCGCCAGCGCCCCCGCGATGGCGTACCGGTTCGACCGCATGACCAGCGTCTCCTTGCGTCCCTGGCGGAACAGGATGCGGTGCTGCGCCGCCGGCGCGATGTAGCAGACGGACGCGACGGCCGCGCCTACCAGCGCCACGTAGAACAGTCTCCGGTCCCACACGCTCAGCCGGGGGAAGCCGTTGGAGAACGGGACGGTGAGCAGGAACGCGAACAGCACCTGGACCCCGGTGACGGCCACCCGCGCGCTCTGCAGCAGTTCCACGAAGTTGCGGTCGGCCCGCTCCTTCTCCGTCTCCTGCTCCACGCGCGTCGCCTCCCGCCCGAGATCGGTTCCTGAGAGTACGTCTATCCGGGTGCCGGCTTTCAAACCAGGCGGGCGCCGCCGCTCACCGTTCCAGCAGCTTGGCCGGGGTGATGGGCAGGTCGCGGACGCGGCGGCCGGTCGCGTGGTACACGGCGTTGCCGATGGCGGCGGCGGTGCCGACGATGCCGATCTCGCCGATGCCCTTGGACCCCATGGGATTGAGCCGCTCGTCGTGCTCGTCCAGCCAGACGGCCTCGATCCGCTCGACGTCCGCGCAGACCGGGATGTGGTACTGGGCGAGGTCGCGGTTGACGAAGCCGCCGAACCGCTCGTCGGTCACCGTCTGCTCCATGAGGGCCATGCCCAGGCCCATCGTCATGCCGCCGACGAACTGTGAGCGGGCCAGGTCGGCGTCCACGATGCGGCCGCAGGCGAAGACGCCGAGCAGGTGCGAGACGCGGACCTCGCCGGTGTCCTCGTCCACCCGGACCTCGGCGAACTGGGCGCCGAAGGCGTGCCTGGCGAGCCGGGCGTCGGCCTTGACGGCGGCGGTGGTGTCGGCCTCGCCCTGCTTGCCGTCGCGCCGCAGGTCCTCGCAGGCCGCCACGACGGCCGAACCCCAGGAGGCCAGTCCCATCGAGCCGCCCGCGAGCGGCGCGTCCGGCAGGTCGCTGTCGCCCAGCTCGACCCGGACCCGCTCGGGCGGGACGTCCAGGGCGTCGGCCGCGATGCGGGTGAGCGCGGTGCGCGCTCCGGTGCCGATGTCGGCGGCGGCGAGCCGGACCACGAAGTCGTCGTCCTCCGCGGTGGCCGTGGCCTGCGAGGGGAGGCGTCTGGACGGGTAGGTGGAGGCGGCGACGCCGGTGCCGACCAGCCAGCGTCCCTCGCGGCGGACGCCCGGCGCGGGGTCGCGGCGCTCCCAGCCGAACAGACAGGCCCCCTCGCGCAGGCAGGCCACCAGGTTGCGGGAGCTGAACGGCAGGCCGCTGTCGGGCTCGGCCTCGGGCTCGTTGCGGACGCGCAGCTCGACCGGGTCGAGCCCGGCGGCGACGGCCAGCTCGTCCATCGCGGACTCCAGCGCGTACATGCCGGGGCATTCGCCGGGGGCGCGCATCCACGACGGGGTGGCGACGTCCAGCCGGACGAGGCGGTGGGCGGTGCGCAGCGCGGGCGTGGCGTACATGACGCGCGCGGGGGCGGCGGCCTGCTCGGCGAACTCGACCAGCGTCGAGCTCTGCACGGCCACCTCGTGGTCGAGCGCGGTGAGGCGGCCGTCGGCGTCCGCGCCGATCCTGAGCCGCTGGATCGTCGGCGTCCGGTAGCCGGTGACGTCGAAGAGCTGCTGCCTGGTCAGCGACACCTTCACCGGACGGCCCACGGCCCGCGCGCACAGGGCGGCCAGGATGGCGTGCGGGCGGGTCGTCCCCTTGGCGCCGAAGCCGCCGCCGACGTGCCGCGCGACGACCCGCACCTGCTCGGGCGCGAGGCCCAGCGTCCTGGCGATCGTGTCGCGGTCGGCGGAGACGCCCTGCGTGGAGTCGAAGACCGTCAGGCCGCCGTCCTCGAACCACACGGCCAGCGCGGCGTGCGGCTCCATCGGGTTGTTGTGCAGCACCGGCGTCGTGTAGGTCACGTCCACGGTGGCGGCCGCCGCGGCGAGCCCGGCCTCCACGTCGCCCTTGACGGTGTCGGTCGGCAGGCCCGGGTTGACCTTCTCCGGCCGGTACAGGCCCGGATGGTCGGCGCGCAGCCGCACGTCGTGCCGGTCCTCCCGGTACTGGACGCGGACGTCGCGGGCGGCCGCGCGAGCCTGCTCCAGGGTCTCGGCGACGACGGCGGCGACGATCTGCCCCCGGTAGGCGACGTCGGGACGCTGGAACAGCGCCAGCTCGGGGGCGGCGTCCTGCGACAGCTCCGGCGGGTGCCCGCTGGACAGCACGGCCAGCACGCCCGGCCTGGCGAGCGCCGCCCGCGCGTCGACGTCCGTCACCCGGCCCTTGGCGATCCCCGCCTGGACGGCGAAGGCGTGCACGACCCCCTTGACCGGATACTCGGCGGCGTACGTGGCCAGCCCGGTGACCTTCTCGCGGCCTTCGATGCGGTTCATGTGGCCAGCTCCCGGAGGGTGTGCACGATGAGCCTGCGGGCCAGCGGCACCTTGTAGGCGTTGCGCGGCAGCGGCCTGGCCCGGTACAGCTCGGCCTCGGCGGCCCGCGCGAACGCCTCGTCGCTCACCGGGGCGCCGATCAGCTCCTCCTCGGCGCTCTCGGCCCGCCACGGCATGTGCGCGAGGCCGCCCAGCGCCATCCGGCAGTCCCTGATGACGCCGTCGCCGCCGACGTCGAGCACGGCGGCGATCGACACCAGCGCGAACGCGAACGACGCCCGCTCGCGCACCTTGCGGTAGGCGGACGCGCCGGGCGGCGGCTCCGGCAGCTCCACGGCGGTGATCAGGTCGCCGGGGGCGAGGACGGTGTCGAACTGCGGCTCGCCGCCGGGCAGCCGGTACAGGCCGGGCAGCTGGATGACCCGGTCGCCGCGCGGCCCGGTGACGTGCACCTCGGCGTCCAGAGCGGTCAGCGCGACCGCCATGTCCGAGGGGTGGGTGGCCACGCACTCGTCGGAGTACCCGACGACCGCCAGGTTGCTGTGGTCGCCCTCGATCGCCGGGCAGCCGGTGCCGGGCTCGCGCTTGTTGCACGCCTTGGACACGTCCTGGAAGTACGGGCAGCGGGTGCGTTGCAGCAGGTTGCCGGCGACCGTCGCCTGGTTGCGGATCTGCCCCGACGCGCCGGCCAGCACCGACCTGGCCAGCGTCGGGTACCGCGCGCGCACCAGCGGGTGGGCGGCCAGGTCGCTGTTGCGGACGGCCGCGCCGATGCGCAGCCGGTCGCCCACGGGTTCGACGGTGTCGAGCGGCAGCCTGCTCACGTCCACCAGGTACTGGGGTGCCGCCACGCCCAGCCGCATCAGGTCGACCAGGTTGGTGCCGCCGCCCAGGTACATCGTGCCCGGCTGGTAGCGGCTGACCGCGTCCGCCGGGCTGGTGGCCAGCGCGTACTCGAACGGCCTCATGGCTTCACCGCGCTGACCGCGCTGATCGCGCTGACGATGTTGGCGTACGCGCCGCACCGGCACAGGTTGCCGCTCATCCGCTCACGGATCTCCTCGGCCGTCAGCTCCGGGTCGGCCAGGAGGTCCTCGGTGACGTAGCTGGGGCCGGTCTCCCTCAGCATCCCGGCGGCCGAGCAGAGCTGGCCGGGGGTGCAGTAGCCGCACTGGAAGGCGTCGTGCTCGATGAAGGCCTCCTGGAGCGGGTGCAGCCGCTCGCCGTCGGCCAGGCCCTCGACCGTGGTGATGTCGCGCCCGTCCTGGGCCACGGCCAGGGCCAGGCAGGAGTTGGCCCGCCGCCCGTCGATGAGGACGGTGCACGCGCCGCACTGGCCGTGGTCGCAGCCCTTCTTCGAGCCGGTCAGCCCGAGCCGCTCGCGCAGCAGGTCGAGCAGCGACGTGCGCGGGTCGACGCCCAGGGTGCGCCCCTTGCCGTTCACCTGGAGGGTGATCTCTGCCATGGCGCTCGCGTACCCGACGCCCGGTCCGGCCAACCCCGGCCGATCGCCAAGTCCTCGCCGGTCGCCAAGTCCTGGCCGATCAGAGGACGGTCGCCCGCACCGGTGATCACGCGATCGCCGATGGGGGCGAAGGCGCCTCTTGCGAGGCGCGCGGGCGGTTCAGACCAGGCGTCCGACGTGCGCGAGGGCCTGTTTGAGCAGGACGCCCTGCCCGCCCGCCATCTCCTGCTGCACCATCGGCGAGGCCGCCTCCTCCGGCGTGAACCAGACGAGGTCGAGCGCGTCCTGGCGGGGACGGCAGTCGCCCGCGACCGGCACGATGTAGGCCAGCGACACGGCGTGCTGGCGCGGGTCGTGGTACGGCGTGACGCCCGGCGTCGGGAAGTACTCCGCGATGGTGAACGGCTGCGGCGAGACCGGCACGTTGGGCAGCGCCACGGGGCCGAGGTCCTTCTCCAGGTGGCGCAGCAGCGCGTCGCGGACCCGCTCGTGGTGCAGCACCCGCCCGGAGACCAGCGCCCGGCTGACCGTCCCGTCTGAGGCGATCCGCAGCAGCAGGCCGACGTGCGTCACCACGCCGGTGTCGTCGACCCGCACGGGGACGGCGTCGACGTAGAGGATCGGCATCCGTCCCCGCATCGACTCCAGGTCTTCCGGAGCGAGCCAGCCTGGTACGGTTTCGGTCTTTTCGGTCATTGGTCGATCGTACTTCCCGGCCCGGCTCGTGGTCTGACCGACAGGGCCGCAGAGGTCCGCCAATGTCCCGGTTTCTACCTTTAAGCTAATGACGTTCTGTTCGCAGTCCTGATTTCCTTCCTGTCCCCCTTGGCAGTTCGACTCCCCGACACCTAGGGTTCAGTGCAATGCCACACATTACTTGGAGGCCAGATGGCGTCTGAGCAGGTCAAGCCGCGTCCAGGGGCCGTCAGGGCGTCCGCAGGGGCGGTGAGAGCCCTGCCCGGAGCCCACATCACCAGCGGTCTGCTCCATCAGTGGCAGCGCAGGAACAGCCGGGCCACCATTGAACAGCCAAGCGGGCGCACGCCAAGGAGCGGGTCGGGCTGAACCCCGGCCGCTCCCTGCGCTACCCGGCCACGTTCCCCGGCGGGCAGGCGCAGCGGGTGGCCGTGATGAGCAAGGGCAGGATCGTCGAGCTCGGCCCGTCCGAGCAGGTCTTCGGCGACCCGCAGGATCCGTACACGCGCACGTTGCAGGCCGCGATCCCCCGCATCCACCCCGAGTGGGACCGCAGGCGGGTCGCGTTCGTGAAGGAGACGACCAGGTGACCACGTACACGATTCCCGGGATGCGGGTGCGCGACCACGTCGAGGAGGTGCCGCTCGACTGGTCCGACCCCGGCGCGGGCACGATCACGGTGTTCGCCCGCGAGCTGGCCGACGCCGCCCGCGCCGACGAGGACCTGCCGTGCCTGCTGTACCTCCAGGGCGGCCCTGGCGGCAAGGGCCCGCGGCCTGTCGGCACGTCCGGCTGGCTCGGCCAGGCGCTGCGCACCCACCGGGTGATCCTGATGGACCAGCGCGGCACCGGCCGCAGCACCCGGATCGACGGGCGCAGGATGAGCGCGCTCACCCCCGAGCAGGGCGCCGAGCACCTCGCCCGCTTCCGCGCCGACTCGATCGTCGCCGACGCCGAGCACCTGCGCAGGAACGTCTTCGGCGGCAGGCGCTGGGAGACGCTGGGGCAGAGCTACGGCGGCTTCCTGACCCTGACGTACCTGTCGAAGGCGCCGCAGGGGCTGCGCGCCTGTTACGTGGCAGGCGGCCTGCCCGCCCTGGAGCCGGACGCGTCCGAGGTGTACCGGCGGACCTATCCCCGTGTCGCGGCGAAGAACGAGCGGTTCTACCGCCGCTACCCGCACCACGTGGAGACGGTCGGCAGACTCGCCGACCGGCTGGCCGAGGGCGACGTCCTGCTGCCCGACGGCGACACGCTGACCGTGCGGCGGCTGCAGTCGCTGGGCATCGACTTCGGCATGAAGCCCGGCTACGAGCGCATGCACTGGCTGCTCGACGAGGCGTTCGAGGGCGACCACCTGACCGACACCTTCCTGCACCAGGTGCTCGCCCGCTCCTCCTACAGCGACAACCCGCTCTTCGCCGCGCTCCAGGAGAGCATCTACGGCTCCGGCCCCGGCGCGACCGCGTGGGCCGCCGAGCGGGAGCGCGGGCGTCACCCGGGGTTCGCCGAGACGTCCAGGCCGCTGCTGTTCACCGGGGAGATGATGTATCCCTGGATGTTCGAGGAGATCCGCGGCCTGCGTCCCTTCCGCGCCGCCGTCGAGCTGCTCGCCGAGCGGGCCGACTGGCCGCCTCTGTACGACCTGGACCGGCTCGCGGCCAACGACGTCCCGCTCGCCGCCGCCGTCTACTTCGACGACATGTACGTCGACGCGGGCCTGCAACTGGACACCGCGGCCCGGATCGGCAACGCCCAGACATGGGTCACCAACGAGTACGAGCACGACGGGATCGGCGAGGAGCGCGTCTTCGCCAGGCTCACCGAGCTCGTACGTGACATCGGAGGAGGAATCACCGGTGAGTGAGGGCAAGCTGCCGAAGCTGCCGAAGTTGTCAGAGATCCCCGCGTTCATGGAGTACATGGGCCAGGGCTGGGACGTCCCCGACCGGACCCCGCCCGTCGTGCCCGGCGCCGCCGAGGCCGCCGCCGCCCACCGGGCCAGGCTCGCCGCCGCGCTGCCCGGCCAGGAGATCGTGGTGGCCGCGGGGCGCGCTCCGGTGCGCAGCAACGACACGTCCTACGACTTCCGTCCCGACAGCGACTTCTACTGGCTCACCGGCTGCACGGCCGAGGACGCCGTGGTCACGGTGCGCGACGGCGAGGCGACCCTCTACCTGCCCGTTCCCGCGCACCCCGGCGAGCCGGGCTTCTTCGCCGACGCCGCCTACGGCGAGCTGTGGGTGGGCGCCGCGCCCTCCCTGGCCGACTGGTCGTCGGCGCTGGGGATCTCCGTGCGCCCGCTCGCCGAGCTGCCGGACCCGCCGGCCCTGACGGAGGAGGCGGGCCGGGTCCTGGCCGAGCTGCGCATGATCAAGGACGCGTGGGAGGTCGACCAGCTCCGCCAGGCCGTGGACCGGACCGTCGAGGGCTTCGCCGCGGTCGTCGCGGAGATCCCCGCCGCCGTGTCGGGCGCGGGCGAGCGCTGGCTGCAGGGCACCTTCGACCGCTACGCCAGGGCCCACGGCAACGGCCCCGGGTACGCCACCATCGTGGGCAGCGGCAAGCACGCCCCGACCCTGCACTGGGTCCGCTGCGACGGACCCGTCCTGCCGGACGAGCTGCTGCTGCTCGACATGGGCGTGGAGGTGCGCAGCCACTACACCGCCGACGTCACCCGCACCTTCCCCGCCTCGGGCAGCTTCTCCCCCGCCCAGCGCCAGGTGCACGACCTGGTGGAGAAGGCGCACCGCGCGGCTCTCGCCCAGGTGGGCCCCGGACGCCGTTTCACCGACTTCCACCACGCCGCCATGGAGGTGATCGCCCACGGCCTGGACGACTGGGGCCTGCTGCCGGTCTCGGTGGACGAGGCGCTGTCCGACCGCGGCCAGCACCACCGCCGCTACCTGATCTGCGGCATCGGCCACCACCTGGGCCTGGACGTGCACGACTGCGCCAGGTCCAGCCACGAGGCCTACCAGGGCGCGGTCATGGCCCCCGGCATGGTGCTCACCGTGGAGCCCGGCCTGTACTTCCACGCCCACGACCGCACCGTCCCGCCGGAGCTGCGCGGGGTCGGCGTCCGCATCGAGGACGACCTGCTCGTCACCCCTGACGGCGCCGAGGTCCTGTCGTCCGCGCTCCCCCTGGACGCGACCGGGCTCGAGCACTGGATGAAGACCGCCTGACCACACCCGCCGACGGCCCCGCACCCCACGGTGCGGGGCCGTCGGCACCCGGCCGCACGCCCGGGAAGATTACTGAACTACTTTCGAAGTCGTGCTATACAGTGGGGAAATGGCGACCAGGACCTTTCCCTTCTCGACGCTGATCAACAAGCAGACCAGCGTGTTCCCCGCGCTTGACGACGCCGATGTCGTCCTGGAGCGCCGGGATGCCGAAAACCTCGTGCTGATGCGCTCGGAGCGGTTCCAGGCCATGACCGACGGGCTCCGTCTCGCCGCCCGATCACTGTCGATCATCGCCCGCTCCAACCGCGGCATGGCCGAGGAGGTCTTCGCCGAGGAACTCCCCTGGCTGAAGTGGCTACCCGCCGAAGCACGTCCTGAGTGCGTGACTGAACTGCTCGACCACCTGCTCGCGGGCGCCGAGACGGGCCTCCTCATCCCCTTCGCCCGTGCCCTGCGTGAGTGGATGTCCACCGCCGAGATCTATTCCGACCCCGAGCTGGCGCGCCGACTTCGGGGGCCGTTCGACACCACCACCGCTGTCGACCTTCCCCGGCCCAGCACCGATGAGTGACAGGCTCGGGCGTGGCGATGAGGCGCGACGCCCGACAGGCTGGGTCGTACGCCTCGTCGACCGCCAGGCGGCTCAGGGATGGGCCGCATTGCTGTCCCAGGTTCCCGAGAATCTCGACCGGGCCTGGATCGCCATCACGGCCGATCCCCGCTGCCGCGACGACGTGTCCCGGCAGCACCGCCTCAAGTTCGATCTCAGAACCGTGAAGATCGACGGCCTCGAGCTCGAACAGTGGCAGTACGAGGTGACCGGAGGCGGACGGATCTGGTATGCGATCGACGACGCCCAACGCGTCGTGTGGATCACGCAGGCGGGCACCGGGCATCCCCGGCAGACCGACAAACGACGGCGTTGATCTTCCGCCACGACCTGCTACGGGCACGCGGCGACACAGCGACGATCCTCATCTGCCTGTACGTCTCGAACGACGTCTTCTCCGCCTTCTTCGTCTTCGGGCAGCGCAGGATCATCTCCGGCAGCACGAGCGGCGCGGTCGAGCAGCCGCCTCTATACCCCCGCGCCGGCTCTGATGGCGCGGGGCGGGGCGCCCAGCTCGCGGCGGCACGCCTTGTTGAACGCCTGGACGTCCGCGATCCCCACCGCCGCCGCGACCGCCGGGATGGGCAGCGTCGACTCGCGCAGCAGGTGGCGGGCCCGCTCCACCCGACGGCGGCGGATGTAGGCCACCACGGTGCTCCCGGTCTCGGCGCGGAACAGCCGGGTGAGGTGGTTGTGGGAGATCCCGGCGGCCCTGGCGATGTCCGGCACGGCCAGCGGGTTCGCCAGGTTCGACTCGATGTGGGCGATGGCCGCGGCGACGGCGACATGCGGCCCCGCCGCCTCCGCCAGGCGGGCGACGTGCCACAGGACCGTCCACACCTGGGCCGTGGCCATCGCGGGCTCGGCGGGCGCGACGGCGATCGCCTGCCGCAGCAGACCCGCCAGCAGCGGCGTCTCGGCGCCCGCGTCCTGCATCACCGGCACCGTCCGCTCCGTGCCCGTCCCAGTGCCCGAGCCGGTGCCCAAGCCGGTGCCCGAGCCGGGCAGGCGCAGGTGCGCGTAGAGATGCTCGGACCTGCCCCGGTACAGGTAGTGCACCTGCACGCCCGGCGGGATCAGGCTCACGTGGCCCTCCCTGATGGAGTGCGTGGTTCCGCCGACGGTGAGCTCGGCGGAGTACCCGTACAGGTGCAGCTGCCACAGGTCGGGGAGCATGAACACGTCGCGGCGGCTCCTGACCCCGTGCACGCCCACGCCCAGGTTCACCACGACGGGCGGCTCGTCCAGCCTGACCCGCACCCACTCCATGGTGAAAAACTACCAGTAATAGTGATCGTGACCCACGAAAGCGCAGGCACTTCCCCTCTAGCGTTGACGTATGCCAACCAGCAATCACCTCCTGTCCTCGGTGCAGGTGGCGCGCTTCGTGGCGCACGGGTTCCTGCGTCTGGACGCGGTCGTGCCGGACGAGATGAACGCTCAGGCGGCCGGCGTGCTGACCGCCGGGATTCCGGCCGTCCCGTTCGGCACGCCGCTCGCGGACGCCTACCCCGAGGGCTCGTTCGCCCGCCGTCTCGTCGACCTCCCGCCCGTCGCCGGAGCCCTGCGCAGCCTCGTCGGCCCTGACCCCGCCATCGACCACCACGCCGTCCACGTGCGCGAACCCGACGAGGGCAGGGCGCAGCCCCTCCACGGCGACGCGATCATCGACACCCGTCCCGACGCGTTCGACGTCCAGCTCATGTACTACCCGCAGGAGGTCGCCGCCGAGATGGGCGGCACGCTGCTCGTGCCGGGCAGCCACCTGCGCCGCACCAACGAGAGCGACACCGGGCGGTACCAGAACCTGCGCGGCCAGATCAGGCTCACCTGCCCGGCGGGCACGGTCCTGCTGCTCCACCACGGCATCTGGCACGGCGGGCGGCGCAACGACAGCGACAGGCGCCGGTTCATGTTCAAGATCCGCTTCAATCCCGTGGTCCCGCAGGTACGGCTCTGGGACACCGCCGACCTCGCCGACCCGGCCGTCGCCGCCGAACTCCGCACCCGCTTCCCCTGGTACGAACAGGCCACCGGACGTCTGGAGATCTACAACCGGGTCCAGCTGTGGCGGGCGCTGACCGGCGACGACCGCTTCGACCTCGACCACTGGGTGACCCGCGTGACCAACCGCCCCCGGAGAACCGCATGAAGCAGCACGTCCTCGTCCTCTACCTGGCGACCTCGGCGCTCGACGCCCCGGTGGTCGGCTGGTCCTCCTACGACGGCACCGGACGCACCAGCCCCACGACCGGAGACGGCGACGACCCGCCCTACGCGACGGGCGTGGACGCGCTGCGCGACGGCTGGCGCCTGTTCCAGGCGTCCCAGCTCATCCCGCCGTACCCGGGCCACGAGTACGACACGTCCTTCCTCAAGCACGAGTTCTTCTTCGAGAAACTCGACGACGAACCCTGAACCCAGACCATCTGGATCACAGGAACCGCCAACCGTCAGCGCGCAGAGTAATCACTCTGTCACGATGAGGCCACGACGGATTCAATGCTCCAGTCGGCCGAAAACCTGCCCGACCACGGTCACGGACGGCTCGGACAGGTGGCGCACGGGGCGCTCATGACCCAGCTCCCGTCGGGCGCCCCCCCGCCCGCAGCTCTTCCTCGGATACAACACGCTGGACCGGCCGTTCCCTCTGACGGGATTCCTCCAGTACGACATCGACGCCCGGACGTGGCCGGCGTCCGGCGGCGATCCCGCCGCGTACCTGCGCTGGGCCGCGTCATCGATGCGCGCCCAGCCGATCCCGCCCAGAGGGACGTTCGACGAGACGCGCCAGCGGCTCGCGACCATGATGCGGGTGGACGCGCTGGTGATGGTCGCCGCCGCGCGCACGATGACCCCCAGGAGAGCGAGGGGTCGCGCGCCCTGCTGACCAACCTCGTCGAGGACTACTACCGCGACGGCGACGCGGAGTCCTGCGTGGACGCACGGGAGGCGACGGTGGCCCTGGCCGTGGACCGCGCGGGCTTATCCGCCAGAAGCCCCCATGCCTCATGGACGGAAGGGTGACTCCTCGCAGACGAACAGTCCCAGCCGGTGGATCCGTTCGACGGCCGCGAAACACGGCTCGCTGCTGGTGACGTGCAGGCAGTAGTCGTATCCGGCCTCGACGCTGAACCGCCTCCCGTCCTCCAGCCGGCACCACAGGTCCTCCCTCAGCATGGCGCGGACGATCTCCAGCGCCTCCTCCAGGGGGACCTCCGTACCTTCGGCGGGACCGCGCTCAGGATGCCGGACGGTGAGCCGCCGGACGCCCGACTCGCGAGCCAGCAGTTCCACCGCCCGCAGATGGGCGGCCTCCACGGCGTCGTACCGGTCCCTGGTGAGCGTCACCCCGTCGAAGGTCTGGCCGACGTCGCTGATCGACGTCCAGTCGTCGCCGCGGAACGCCCCATGCGCGTCCCGCAGCGCGGGATCGTACTTGCAGACGCGGAAGCCGTACCCCGTGACGTCGAGCAACGCCCCGATCAGTACACCCGGATCCGCCGCGGACGGCCAGCCGCCCACCTGGCCGTCGCCCACCTCGACCACCCGCAGGACACCGTCCGCTCGTCGCGCCAGGTCGGTGAAGACGAAACGCTCGCCCAGGTTCTGGACCGCCTCGCGCACCCGGCCCAGATCGCCCAAAGAGGCAACTCCGGCCAGGCCCTCCGGCTGCCCTGCGTCCCCGGCTGGGCTGCCGGGAGGCGGCCCCGCGACGACCGGTTCGCCGTCCACCCACCACACCCGCAGTCGCGGCCCGATGAATTCCTCGAACCGGCGGATCACCAACCGACCGGCCAGGTCCTCGCCCCGCAACTCGACGAAGCGCGCGGCGACCCGCTCGAGGGCCGCGAGGTCGGGGGCGTACCCCGTCTCCTGCCAGTCGGGCTCGCGGGGCTTGGCAGAGCCCCCGACCAGGAAGCCGCCGTCGCCGAGCCCGCCCGTCAGCCGGGCCAGCCTCTCGCCGCGCGGCACGGCCTCGCCGGGCGCCATCCGCACCACCACCGTGGACGGCGTCAGATCCCAGAAGCTGAACAACCATCCGGGAAGCTCGTGGGCGCGCCGGTAGCCCATGGAGTGGGAGAGCAGGTGGCAGCCTCTGGCGCGCAGGGCGTCGTCGAGCGCCGTGTACTGCTCGACGTTCACCACCGGGCCCCGGTACCAGACCCCACCGAACCCCTCCGGCACCCGCGCCACCGCCCTGCTGGCACGCCCTCACCTGATTGATCCACGCACCTTTCCCTCAGCCCGGGGAGGCCCCAGCCGGCGATCCGCTAGGCCGGAAAACGGGATGCCGGTGGGCGTCCCTGATCGTGAAGATGGGCGGGTGACACGACCAAGGAACACGCGGCCGCACCCCAGGAGTGCGGGCCGGCCGGAGCCGAACCGGCCGTCACCCACACGTGCGAGCCGCCTGCCAGAGCCGAACCGGCCATCACCCGGGAGTGGGGGCCGGCCGCTGGAGCCGGTTCGGCCGTTCCGGTGGGACCTGAGGGGCCCTGACCAGCTCGGCAGTCTGCTCGATGGCCGCCCGCCGCCCGACCTCCCCTTTCTCGACGAACTGGTCACCTGCGCCGCCCAGGTGCTCGCCCGCTGCGGCGACGGCGACCTCCACTTCGTCGGCCGGTCCGCCGACAGCGTCTACGACCTGCTCAGCGGCGCCCTGTCCGCGACCTCCTGGCGCGACCGACTCCACCTGCTCCCGTACTCCCACCGCTTCGAGTCCGACCTGCGGCCCTGGGAGGTACAGCAGTTGCGCGCGAACCTCTCGGCGCTCGGTGTCACCCCGCACGGCCTGGCCCGCCGCAAGCGTCCGATCGTCTTCACCGACCTGGTGCACGGGGGCTGGACGTTCACTCACCTGTACGACGACCTGCGCGGCTGGGTCGACGACGAACGTGAGGACTGGCACGTCATCCGCCTCAAGCTGCGCTTCCTCGGGATCACCGCGCGCGGGAAGACCAGCCCGAACACCTGGCGCTGGTGGCAGGACCCGAGCTGGACCGCCGACCTACCCCGCAGGGCGATCATCAACGTCTCCCTCGTCCCCTGGCTCTGGCACTATTTCGGCGACCGGCAGCACAAGCTCACTCCGTCGTTCCGGCGGACCCGGTGGGCGGACGATTCGGTCGCCCGGCCGGCTCGGGACGAGCACACGTTGACCGCCCTGACCGAGGCGGTCGCCATCGTCACGCGAGGCCGTACCCCCGAGGTCCGCACCGCACTGGCGCAGCGGATCAGCGCCGAGCGGACCTTCAGCCAGCCGTGGCTCCGCACCTTGGCCCTGGAGCTCCGCCACTGACGCCGCCTCGGCCCTGGAGCCCCGCCGCCTCGGCCTTGGGTGTCGGCGCTGACGTTGTGCGGTCGCGGGGCGTCCGTGCGGGTCGTCCTGATCGACGGCCGGGCTCCCTCTTCACCGCCCGTGCGGCGAGAAAGTCGACTTGCATTATTAATAAAATATGAATAATATCTCCACTCAACCGGAACCCCAGCTCAGGCGTTTCGTTCGAAGGGAGTCAGCATGGGGCCGAGCCTTCCCAAACGGGCGGCGCTGACGTCCGCCGCGACCAGGCCCACGGCCTGCGGCGGCGCCGCGAGCGAGCCCGCGGGTAGAGCCTGGTGAACCTCCAGCCGCACCGTGGAGCTCCCATCCTTCCAGGAGCCCGGCCTCCTTGGCTCCAGCCGTCACCGGAGCGGCGGCTTCCCGTTGTCACCATGACCTCACCACGGCGCTCCCAGCGGGGGGCCGGATGAAGTGCGACCGCGTGCGCTTCGGCGTGGAGCCTGCCGCCCACGACGTCGTCGTTCTGGAGGAGTCTCGATGAGCAGACGCTTCGAGGGCCGCACCGCCGTCGTGACGGGAGGCGCGTCGGGCATCGGCGCGGCGACCGCGCGGCGGCTGGCAGGCGAGGGCGCGTCCGTCCTGGCCGTCGACCTGGCCGCCGACTGGGCCTCGCCGGCGCCCGGAGTCGAGTACCTGTGCGGCGACGTCTCCGACGAGGAGACCTGGAACCGGGTCGCCGCGTGGGGCCCGATCGACGTGATCGTGAGCAACGCCGCGGCGGTGGATGTGGCGCCCGCGCACGAGACCTCGCTGGAGTCGTGGAACCGGCAGATCGGCGTCGGGCTCACCGCCACCTTCCTCGCCGCGCGCAGACTGCTACCGGATCTTGCCTCGACCGGCGGCTCCGTGGTAATCACCTCCTCGGTGCACGCTCTCGTCGGCATTCCCGGGCATCCCGCCTACGCGGCCGCCAAGGGCGGGCTGACGGCGCTCACCCGGCAGCTCGCGGTCGAGTACGGCCCCGCCGTACGCGTCAACTGCGTCCTCCCCGGGCCGATCATGACTCCGGCCTGGAACCGGGTGAGCGAGGAGGGCCGTGCCGACAGTGTGAGGGCGACCGTGCTCGGGCGGTTCGGCACCCCCGAGGAGGTGGCCGGTGTGATCGCCTTCCTGGCGTCGCCCGAGGCCTCGTTCGTCACGGGCGCCTGCGTGGTCGTCGACGGGGGATGGAGCGTCGTGAAGGACTCGGCATGATGGCGTCGTACAGCGGGCGCGGGATCCACGGGCAGACGGTCGAGGCGATCGCCGCGATGGTCTTCGGCGGGGAGTTCAGGGAGGGCGACAGCCTCGACGTGACCGCCCTTCAGGAGCGGCTCGGCGTCAGCTCGACCGCGCTGCGCGAGGCGATGAAGGTGCTCACCGCCAAGGGCCTCATCGGGGCCAGGCCCAAGCTGGGCACGTACGTGCGGCCGCGCGCCGACTGGAACCTGCTCGACGGCGACGTGATCCGGTGGAAGTTCGCCGGACGTCCAGACCCTGGTTTCCTGCGCGACCTGCACGAGCTGCGCTCGATCGTGGAGCCCTCGGTCGCCAGGCTGGCCGCGCTCCGCCGTACCCCCGAGCAGCTCGACGCGCTGCGGCAGGCGCTCGACGCGATGGCGGCGGCGACCGACCCCGTCGCGGCCGACCTGGACTTCCACCGGGCGCTGCTGGCGGCGGCGGGCAACGAGCTGCTGGTCCGCATGGAGGTGGTCATGGGGGCCGGCCTGGCCGAGCGCGACAGGCTCGTCCACGGCTCCAGCAGCGGCGGTGATCCCGTGCCGAGCCATCTGGCGGTGCTGGAGGCCATCGGGGCCGCCGACCCCGACGCCGCCGAGGCGGCGATGCGGAGCCTGCTCGACAAGGCCTGGCGTGACGTGGACGAGCTGCTGTGAAGATCACCAGGGTCGAGACGTTCCTGGTCCCGCCGCGGTGGCTGTTCTGCCGCGTCGAGACCGACGACGGCGTGGTCGGCTGGGGCGAGCCCGTCGTCGAGGGCAGGGCCGAGGTCGTGCGGGCCGCGGTGGAGGTGCTCAGCGAGTACCTCGTCGGCCGCGACCCACTGCGGATCGAGGACCACTGGCAGGTGCTGACCAAGGGCGGCTTCTACCGGGGCGGCCCGGTGTTGTCGAGCGCGGTGGCCGGGCTGGACCAGGCGCTGTGGGACATCGCGGGCAAGCACTACGGGGTTCCCGTCCACGCGCTGCTCGGCGGCCCGGTGCGCGACAAGATCAGGGTCTACGCCTGGGTCGGCGGCGACGACCCAGGTGAGCTGCGTGAGGAGATCGACAAGCAGGTCGAGGCCGGGTTCACCGCGATCAAGATGAACGGCTCGGGGCTGCTGCCGCGCTCGCTCACCAGCGCCGATCTGGCGGCCGTGGCAGGCAGGGCCGAGGTGGCCAGATCCGTGCTCGGTCCCGATCGTGATTTCGCGATCGACCTGCACGGGCGGGCCACGGTGGCGAACGCGAGACGTATCCTCGCCGCCGTCTCGGAGCTGCATCCGCTGTTCGTCGAGGAGCCGCTGGCGCCCGAGTACCTGCACCGGCTCGCCGAGCTGACCGCCGCGACGGACGTGCCGATCGCGCTCGGCGAGCGCCTCTACTCCCGTACCGACTTCCTGCCGGCGCTCACGTCCGGCCTGGCCGTGGCTCAGCCCGACCTCTCCCACGCGGGCGGCATCTCCGAGGTCAGGCGGATCGCCGCCCTTGCCGAGACGTTCGACGTCCAGCTCGCCCCGCACTGCCCGCTCGGCCCGATCGCGCTGGCCGCCAGCCTGCAGATCGGCTTCGCCACACCCAACTTCCTCATCCAGGAGCAGAGCGCGGGCATCCACTACAACAGCGGCGCCGAACTCCTCGACTACGTGCTCGACCCCGCCCCCTTCGCCTTCACCGACGGTCACGCCCACCGCGGCACGCTGCCCGGCCTCGGCGTGGCGGTCGACGAGCAGGCGGTGCGGCAGGCCGACCGTCACCCGCACGCCTGGCGTAACCCGGTGTGGCGGCACGACGACGGCTCGATGGCGGAGTGGTGATCACGCAGGCATATCGCCCTTGTCGCCTTCGAGATCATCCCGTGACGCCAGAACGCCAAGATTCCTCCTCATGAAGCGTCTACCAGTCGTCACCGCCGCGGCCGTGGTCGCCGCGCTCTTAGCCGGCAGCGGTCAAGCTCAAGCCGCCGTCCCCACGGACCCGATCACGTCCTTGTCGAAGCAGTTCGTCCCTGGGCTCGGAGTCCGGGTCGATGAGACGACTCGGACCACATTCAGCGGGATCAAGGGCGTCTTCACCGCCCGGACCAACGGCGTGATCGGATTCGGAAAGTCCGCGGCCGTGAATCACGACCTCACGTCGAAGACGAGGCTCACCGACGAGCAGAAGACCGCTCTCGGGGCGAGCCAGGACTACGAACCAACCCCTCTCCAAGCGATCAAGGTGGGCCGCTACACCTATGTGAAGGGCTTCGACTGGGGAACCATGCCCGAAGGCAAGCACTGGATCCGGTTCGGCAAGCACAACTCCTCGTGGGGCAACGACGGGCAGCGCGGCGACCAGCTCGTCGACGTCTTCGACCCGGCGATCCTCAAGACGGTGATCTCGAAGTCCACCATCGCCAAGCCCGGCGAGTACCGGGGAACCCTCACCGCCCATGACCTGTACAAGGGGAGGTTCACTCTCTCCGACGTGCGCAAGATCTCCTTCAGGCTCTTCGTCAACCGTGATCAGTTGCCCGTCCGCCTGATCACGGAGTACAACCAGAAGACCGAATGGCCCAACAAGGATGGCAAGCTGGTCAAGGGCACTCAGCACGACGTGATTGACACGCGCTACAGCGACTGGGGCGCGAAGGTGACGATCACGGCGCCTCCGGCCGGCGAGGTCATCGGCATCGAGGACGTGAAGTGGCCATCCACCGCGGAAACCCCGCTCGACGCCGTGACCGACCGCATGCATGCCGCGGTGCTGCCCAAGGACTGAGGTCGCGTTGGCCGGTGGGGCACGCTCGGCCGGTGTCACCGCGGGAATCGAGGAGCGGCCGCACCTACCCCGGCATGCCCTGTTCCACGCCCTGGCCCGCCACACGCCTGACCCACCGGCCAAGCCTTCCCCGCACCACCGGCCCGGGCCGGTGGTGCTCCACGAGCACGGTTCGGGGCGATGCGCGCCGCGGTCGACCTGTCGCTGGTGGTCGTCGCGCCATCCGGCCGCTCAGCCGGCGTGAAGCCCGTCAGAGTCTCAGTAGTCGACCCTGTACGCGGGTTTGAAGTTGGCCACGATGATCTGACGCCTGAACTGCCCGCCCACTGCCATGTCCGCCGCGGACGCCTCGAAGGTGAACTGCTGGGCGGGACTGAGCCGCCTGCCGCCGATGACGACCGGCCTGCGGACCATGTAGATCGCGGGGAACGGGCAGCGGTAGAAGCTGCCGAGCGGCTCGCGTGCGGCGTTGACGGCGTACACGATGGAACCGTCATGGAAGGCGGCGTCGATCTCCGCCTGGATCCGGAGGGTCGCGGCGGGAGCGGGGTCGTACTGCCACATCTCCTTGATGGACTGCCGGGCCTGGGGGTCGGCCTTCCAGGATTCGCGTCGTTGCGGATCCGTGAGGCACCAGGGGTCGAAATTCCGGGAGTTCACCGGGAGCGAGTCGTAGGTCCTGGCCGCGGGAGTGGCCGTGCTCCGGTAGCCGGCGATGCGCTTGGGCATGGCGATGAGCTGGCCCAGATGGTAGTAGAGCTCGAGTGCCCGCTGGAGCCGTCCCTCGATCGCCTCGTGCAGGCGCGGCTGGGGGTCGGCCCTGAGCAGGCCCTCGGCGTAGTCCGCGGCGGTCGCCGCCTCGGCGGCGAGCTGTCGGAGCCGTTGCAGGTCCTCCTGGTGCTCGTAGGCGTCCGCGACGGTCTGTTCGAAGAGTCCGAAGGCCACCTCGGCGTGCCGGCGGATCGCCCGCGTCGCGGCCAGCATGCCGTGCAGATGCGGCAGCGGACACGGATCGGCCTCGGCCCATTCGGGCAGGTCGGCGGGCAGCTGAAGTTCTTCCTCGACCAGGTAGCCGGGGTTGCCCGCGGCCTGGCGGGCGCGTGACACCCAGCCTTCGACCTGGTCGAAGCACGCGGCCACCTGCCTGCTCGTGACCGTCGGCACGTATCCGGTGGTGCGCGGGTCGGCGGCGTAGTCGGCGTCCAGCAACTGTTCGCCGATGGTCTGCAGGACGAACGCGTTCCACGTGCACAGCAACTGCCCGGAGGCGGATCGAGGGCCGTGCCAGAGGTTGACGCCCTCCTGGGCCAGGCGTAACCGCAGCGCCTCGGCGTGTTCGAGTTCGGTGTAGACGATGCCGCCCGCGCGCCGATACGCCTCGAGTTCGTCCGAACGCACCTCGCCCTTGGCTGCCGCGACCACGCGGGTCACCAGCGTCGGCCTCGTCGGGTCCGCTGTCGTCACGTAGGTCCTCTCTCCAGCGCCGGATGATGATCCGTACCCTAAGCCGTTCCACACGCCGACGCCCGTCCCCTCATCGGCGGGAGGCGATGGTGTTGGACTGTGGCGTGGGGTGAGCCCGTCGGCGGTCACTGCCGGTCGGACGGGCCCGACCGGCAGCAGTCGGCCCGGGTGCGGGCCGCCGGGGCGTCCGGCGGACGCTCAGTGGAAGCTCGGCGGCCCCTGCTCGATGCGACGCATCACCGGCGCGAGCCGGACGATCTCGTCATCGATGGGCCGCCGTTCGTCCCACCATGTCACACCCGCTTCGGCCAGCGGCCCCAACAGGTCGGCGGACTCGGCCGCGTCGGTGGGGCTCACACCGCCCACGACGACCTCGAAGGGCCGGCCCGCCTGGTCCCCGCGGTGCTCCTGAACGTAGCCGACCAGGTCGCGGACCTCGTCGGCGGCCGGCGCGTGGCCGTACCTGGCGGAGGTGAAGAGCGGGATCGCACCGTCCCATCGGGCGGCCCGTCGCATCGGCCTGCGGTTCGGCCAGTACCCGGCGATCCAGACCGGCACCCGGGGACGCTGCACCGGAGTGGGCAGCAAGGTCACGTCCCGGACTTCGTAGTGCCCCCCGTTGTGCGTCACCGGGCTTCCCGACCAGTACCGCTCGAGCAGGTCCAAGCCCTCGTCGAGACGTTCCGCGATGACCGCCGGGTCGGTGGACTCGCCGAAGCTGCCGTACTCGTCCTCGATCGGTCCGCCGAGTCCGGCGCCGAAGATCACCCGCCCGCCGCTCAGGTTGTCCAGCGTGGCCACCTGGCGGGCGAGCTGCTGTGGCCGCCGTCTGGCGACGGGGGTGACCATGGGGCCGAGTCTGATCCGGGTGGTCGCGAGTGCGGCCGCGGTCAGCAGCATCCACGGGTCGCCGAAGGTCCATCGACGGCTCTTGTAGTGCACCACGTGATCCCATAGGAACAACGCGTCCCAGCCTGCCTCCTCCGCCGCCAGAGCCACCGACGCGACCGTCCTCGCGTCAGCGAAATCACCGAAATTCGGAACATTGATCGAGAAGCGCATGGTGGCATGATCCTTCACCCGTCGACCCCGGCGCGAGCCCTTTACCTCCACGGAAACGGGTCCGTCGGCCCTACCGCCTGGCCGTTCCGAAACCTTTGCCGGAGCGATCAGACGTCTTCATCGGACCTGCGCGCGCCGCGCAACCGGTGGAGATCGCCGCCTTCGTCGCGTTCCTGTTCAGCGATGAGGAACGCGTCATCACCGGAGCCGCCCTGGCCATCGACGACGGCCTCACCGCCCCAATGACGGACGGCCGCGCCGGTCCCGGCCGGGGCAGCCCGTGGGGGCGCTCCTCACCCGCTGAGCTGGGCGCCGTCCGGGAAATCCGTCGAACGCGAGAGGTCGGCCCACTCCTCGATCTCCCTGTCCACCGCGGCGCGGCCGTGGGCGACCAGGTGCAGCGCGTCGGACCCGAGCAACAGGTGCGCGGGTGGGCTGGGGGCGTCGAGGACGGCCAGCAGGGCCTGCGCGGCCTTGTCTGGATCGCCGAGTTGGTTGCCGCTTGCGGCCAGCCGGCGCTCGCGTACCGGGTTCATCAGCTCGTCGTAGTCGGGAATCGACCGTTCGGTGCGCATCATCGACCGGCCCGCCCAGTCGGTACGGAAGGAACCGGGCTCGACCGCGGTGACGTGGACGCCGAACGAGGCAACCTCCTTACCCAGCGTTTCCAGGATGCCTTCCAGGGCGTACTTGCTCCCGTGGTAGTAGGCGAGCCCGGGCACCGTCATCAAGCCGCCCATCGACGTGACACCGAGGATGTGGCCGCGACGGCGCTGCCGCATGTACGGCAGGGCTGCCTTGATGGTGGCCACCGCGCCGAACACGTTCACCTCGAACTGCGTGCGCAATTCGGCCATCGGCGACTCCTCGAGCACGCCCTCGTGGCCGTACCCGGCGTTGACGATCAGCACGTCGATCGGGCCGACCGCTGCCTCGATCTCGTCCACCGTGCGGAAGACGGTGTCGGTGTCGGTGACGTCGAGCACACGGGCGATGGCTCGCTCGGGGTCGAGCTGTTCGAAGGCGCGGGCGTCGGCTTCCTTGCGCACGGTGCCCACCACGGTGTGCCCGGCCTTCAGGGCGCCGGACGCGAACGCCCTGCCGAGCCCGGAGCTGACTCCGGTGATGAAAAAGATCTTCATGACTTGAAGTCTACATCACGTCGAAAATAATCGACACGACGTCAATTCAGCTAGAGTGGCGCCATGCGGGAAACGGGAGCGAAAGGTCGCCGCAAGAGTGCGCCCACCAAGGGCGACCTGCGCGAACGTGCGATCCTCGACGCTGCGGAACACCAGCTCGGCGCCGCCGGCCCCGACAGCATGACGGTCGAGATGATCGCCTCCGCGGCCGGCATCAGCCGGGCGGCCTTCTACTTCTACTTCGCCTCGAAGAACGACGTGCTGGCCGCGCTGGTCGAGCGGACGGTGAGCGTGCTCCGCGCCGATATCGACGCCGCGGATGCCGTCGGCCCACCCCCGGAGGCCCTCCGGAGAGGCGTTGAGCGGACCGCGCGGATGTGGCGCGAGCACGGCAGCGTCATGCGTGCGGCCGTCGAGCTCGCGCCCACCGTCCCCGCGATCGGGGAGCAGTGGCGGGCAGCCGTCGCCGCCATCGCCGACATCACCCGGCGGATCGCCGAGCGCGCGGGGCTGCCCGCCGACGACAGCCCGATCGGTGCCCGCGCGATCACGACCACACTGACCTGGATGACCGAACGCTCCTTCTACGAGACATCCCGCACCTCCGGTTCCCTGGAGGCGACCGCCGAGACACTGACCCACCTCTGGCTGACCGCGATCCGCGGTTCCGGCCGATAGGCGTCCGCCTCTCGCGGCACTGCCGGGCTGTAGACCCGGCAGGTCCCAGCGTGGTGCTGCCGTCACCAGGATGAGCTCCGCCTTCTCGCGGCGATCGGACCCGACGACTGTTGGCCCTCGGACGTTCGACGTCAACAGAGGTTCGAGACAGTGGAATCGAGCCGGATGGCCGTGGCCACCGGCGGGTCGCGCGGCATCGGCAGTTCCGGCACTCCTGAAGTCGCTTAGACAGAACTGAGGTCCGCGCCCTGGCGAGGGGCCGGTCAGGGGTGGTGTGCCGCGACGATGGCCCTGCGGTCACGCCACCCCGCTGACGTGCGGATCTCTCACCGCACCGGCAGCCCGGTGACAGCGCGGCCGATGATCAGGCGTTGGATCTCGGACGTGCCCTCGAAGATGGTGTAGATCTTGGCGTCTCGGTGGAAGCGTTCCACCGGGTGCTCTCTGGTGTAGCCGGCGCCGCCCAGGATCTGGATCGCCTGTTCCGTCACCCACACGGCCGTCTCGCCCGCCACCAGCTTGGACATGGAGCCCTCGGCCTGTTCGAACTGCCTGCCGTTCCTGGCCATCCAGGCGGCCCGCCAGGTGAGGAGGCGGGCGATGTCGACGCGGGTGGCCATGTCCGCCAGCAGGAAGGCTATCGCCTGATTCTCGCCGATCTTGCGGCCGAACTGCTCGCGCTCCCTGGCGTAGTCTCTGGCGTACTCGTACGCCGCCCTGGCGATGCCCACCGCCATCGCCGCCACCGAAGGGCGGGTGGTCTCGAAGGTGCGCATCGCCGCCTGCCCGCCTGCGCGTTCGCCGTTGCGGACCTTGGCCAGGCGGGCGTCGAGCTTGTCCTGGCCTCCCAGCAGGCAGGAGCCGGGGACGCGGACGCCGTCCAGGACGACCTCGGCGGTGTGCGAGGCCCTGATGCCGTGCTTTCTGAACTTCTGGCCCATCGACAGGCCGGGGGTGTTCGGCGGAACGACGAAGGACGCCTGGCCACGGGCGCCGAGGGCCGGGTCCACCGATGCCGCCACCACGTGGACGTCGGCGATGCCGCCGTTCGTCGCCCAGGTCTTGACGCCGTCGAGGATCCAGTCGCCCCGGTCGGGGACGGCTCGGGTGCGGATGGAGCCGATGTCGGAGCCCGCGTCCGGCTCCGAGGCGCAGAAGGCGCCCAGCTTGACGTCGTTCTCCGTGCCGAACATCTGCGGAAGCCACTCCCCCAGCTGTTCCTGGGTGCCGTTCGAGGCGAGGGCGGCGGCGGCCAGGCCGGTGCCGACGATCGACAGGCCGATGCCCGCGTCGCCCCAGAAGATCTCCTCGAACGCCACCGGGAGCGCCAGGCCGCTCTGCTCGAACCACTGGGTGGCGAAGAAGTCCAGCGAGTAGAGGCCGACCTTGGCGGCTTCCTGGATGACGGGCCAGGGGGTTTGCTCGCTTTCGTCCCACTCGGCGCCTGCGGGGCGGATCACGTCCCGGGCGAAGGCGTGCACCCAGTCGCGCACTTCGACCACGTCGTCACTGAGCTCCGGGCAGAAACCGCTCATACGCACGCTCCCTGAGATGTCCGGTGGTAGGCGGCCGCGCACATGACGCGGACGCCCAGGCGTTACCGTCGGTAACACGCTACCGGTCCGCCGTTGCCCGCAGGAAGGCCAGACGGGTCTCCTTCAGCCGCGTGGACGCCAGCACGGCCACGGCCCCCGCGGCCATCGCGACCGCGAGCCCGAACATGAGCGGGGCGAACCCGCCGAACGCGGCCGCCACCTGCGGTCCGACGCTGCCGCCGACGGCGAGGGCGAAGGAGAACAGCGCCAGCGCCGTACCCCGAGCCTGGCCCGCCCTGGACGAGACCGACTCGTTCAGGCTGGGCAGGCCGCCCGTGATCGCCGCGACGTAGACGGCCAGCAGGAGAGCCAGGCCGAGCGCGGCGGCGTCCGCGAAACCGATGACGGCGAGGGCGAGCGCGCCGAGCGAGAGGAGGGAGACGACCCTGGTGGTCGCGGAGATCCGGCCGAGCCAGGGCATGAGCAGCGGGACGAGCACGATCGAGGGGAGCCCGCCCGCGCGCAGCGCGAGCAGCTCACCGGACGAGGACGTCACCCCGTAGATCTGCATGCCGGTGTAGACGGCGACAAAGCCGATCATGAGCACGATCGTGGCGGCGTACCGGAGCAGGAGCACCCGGTCGAACAGCAGCGCGGGCACGGACCGGTAGGCCGACAGGAGCGACCCCGTGGCCGCGCGCGGCAGGTCGGGCAGCATGACGGCGCGCAGCCCGAGTGCGGCCAGGGCGAAGCCCGCCGCCGACAGCAGGAACAGGCCTCGCCAGCCGATCGCGTCCACCAGCAGCTGGGACGCGACCTGGAGCAGGACGGCCGAGGCCAGGAACGCGCCGGTCACCGCGGCGATCGCGACGACCCTGCGGCGCGGCTCCAGCCGTTCCGCGAGGTAGGCCATGCCGGCGGGCGGGAACGTCGCCACGGCCAGGCCCTGCAGGACCCGCAACGCGAACGCCACCTCCGGGCCGGGGCTCGCGGCCACCAGCGCCGTCGTGACGGCGGCCAGGGGGAGGCCGAGCATGAGCAGACGTCTGCGTCCCAGGCGGTCCGACAGCGGGCCGAAGACCAGGAATCCGATGCCGTAGCCGATGCCGAAGGCGGTCACCAGCC
Source organism: Nonomuraea sp. NPDC000554 (assembly GCF_040300065.1). NCBI lineage: Bacteria > Bacillati > Actinomycetota > Actinomycetes > Streptosporangiales > Streptosporangiaceae > Nonomuraea > Nonomuraea sp. NPDC000554. The sequence continues at coordinate 65,856 of NZ_JBEPDC010000039.1, forward strand.
AGGTCAGGCCGCCCGCCGACGCACCCCAGCCTGTCGCCATGTCGTGCAGGAGCGGGAGCACCACGTAGAGCTGACCGCTGACGAGCACGGCGGTCAGGGTGAAAGCGGCCAGCGTCCGCCCGAAGGGGGCGACGGCGCTCCGAGCGGCCGGGTGGCCCGGAAGCGCGTCGGGCAGCGTCGCTTGGCGAACGGGCGCGTCGTCTCGCGGGCGCACGTTGTGGCGCGGACGGGCGGCGCCGCGGCTCGGAGGTACACGGCCGTTGCCGCGCGGAGGTGCGTCGGCGCGGCTCGAGGACGCGTCCATGCGGCACGGAGGTGCGACGTTGTGGCGTGGAGGTGCGTCGTTGGGTGAGGGCGTGGCGTAGCGGAGGGGGCTGCCGGGTCGGGCGCGGCGGCGGGCGGTCAACCGAGGAAAGGAGATAGCCATGGGTCTGGACCGTAGCCAACCAACCAGTTGGACGTCAACTAGTTGGTTGGTTTGCAACCAACCGGTTGGTGGTGGCAGGATGGGGCCATGGCAAGCAAGGTCTCGACCGCCGCGACGCGGGCCGCCCTGCTGGAGGCCGCGCGCGAGGAGTTCGCCGCGTACGGCATCGCGGGCGCGCGCGTCGACCGGATCGCCGAGCGCGCGGGAGTCAACAAGGAGCGCATCTACGGCCACTTCGGGAGCAAGGAGAAGCTCTTCGACGCGGTCATCACCGAGGCGCTCGACGACCTCACGGCGCAGATCGCGCTGCCCGGCGCCGACCCGGTCGACTACGTGGCCAAGCTGACCGACTACTACCGGGCCCATCCCGAGCTGGTGCGGCTGCTGATGTGGGAGGCGCTGAACTACCGCGGCCAGGAGCTGCTGCCAGGCCAGGAGGCGCGGGTCGAGCGCTGCGCCCGCAAGACCGCCTCTCTCGCCGAAGGGCGCGGCGAGGAGCCGTCCCCGGCCACGGCACGCACGCTGTTCCTGCTGACGGGGCTGGCGCTGTTCCAGTCGATGATGCCGCAGCTCGCCCGCATCATGCTGGGCGACGAGGCCGACTCCCCCGAGGGGCAGCGCCAACTACGCGACCAGGCCGCCGCGTTCGTCGCCGCCGCGCTGACGTGAACCCCGCTGACCGCTTGGCCCGCTGCCGCGCTGTCCGCGCAGGCTGTGGCCGGGCACCACGAGACGGCTGAGCCGTTTCAGCGCCCGCCCGTTGGCCGGTGCGTGGCTCAGGTTGTGGTCGCGTGCCGTTCCAGGAAGGTGTAGACGTCCGCCTCGTCCACCCCCGGGAACGAGCCGGGCGGCAGGGCGGCCAGGACGTGCGAGTTGGCGCGGGCCGAGGGCCAGGCGTAGCCCTCCCAGCGTTCGGCGAGTTCGGCCGGCGGGCGGCGGCAGCAGTCGCCCGTCGGGCAGTTCGACCTGGTGCGGTTGGTCGTCTCGCGTCCCCGGAACCAGCGGGACTCCTTGAACGGGACCCCGAGCGTGATCGCGAAGTCCCGCTCGCGGGACGGGTCCACGTGCGCGACGCAGAAGTACGTCCCGGTGGGCGAGTCGGAGTACTGGTAGAAGACGGAGAACCGGTCCGGCGAGGAGAACACCTGGCGGCCGGACCACTGCAGGCACATCCGCTGCCCCTCGATGGCGCCCTGCTCGTCGGCGGGGAAGACGATGCCGTCGTTCTCGTACGCCTTGTAGATGATGCCGCCGGCGTCGTTGCGGACGAAGTGGCAGACCAGCCCGAGGTGGTGGGTGGCCAGGTTGGTGAAGCGGTGCGCGGCCATCTCGTACGAGACCGCGAACACGTCCCGCAGGTCCTCCACCGACAGCGCCCGGTCGGCCTTGGCTTCCTGCAGGAAGAGCGCCGCGGTCCGCTCCGGCACCAGCACCGCGGCGGCGAAGTAGTTGGCCTCGGTGCGCTGGCGCAGGAAGTCGGCGAAGTCGCGGGGCTTGCCGTGCCCGAGGGCGAGGTGGCCGAGGGTCTGGAGCAGGATCGTGCGCGGGGTGTGCATCCCGAGCTGCTCGTGTTTGACGTAGATGCGGCGGTTACGGAGGTCGGTGATGGAACGGACCGACCTGGGCAGGTCCTGGGCGGTGTGGACGGTGTAGCCGAAGTGGGTGACGAGGCTCTGGACGGTGCTCTGCGACAGGGCGCCGGCGCGGTAGCCCACGGCGGTCAGGGCCTCGGCGGCGGCCTTCTCGATCTCGGGGAAGTAGTTGCCCAGTTCGCGCTGCCTGCGCCGGAGCTCGGCGTTGGCAGCCCTGGCCTCCTCGGGCGTGGCCGTCCCTCTCGCCTGCCTCGCCCGCAGCTCCCCGTACAGTCCGAGCAGGTGCTCAAGGACGTCATTCGGGACCCGCGCCGACACCTTCAGCCTCGGCAGCCCGAGGCCCGCGTAGATGGGGTCACGCTGGGCTTCCTCCAGGGCGATCTCCAGCTGGGCACGGCGGTTGGGCGGCTGGCGGCGCAGCAGCTCCTCAACCGGGACGCCCAGCGCCGTCGCCAGCGACTTCAGCAGCGACAGCTTCGGCTCTCGCTTGCCGTTCTCCAGCAGTGACAGCTGGCTGGGCGCCCTGCTGACCCGCGTCCCCAGGTCGGAGAGGGTGAGTCCGCGTTGTTTGCGCAGGTGGCGTAGCCGCTGCCCAAAGGCGATGAGATCGAGCTCCTGCGTCAAAGACAGCGGTTCTTCGCCCAGCAAGGAGGCCATGCGGGAATCTTAGACAGAAATTCCGCCTATTTTCTACCCTGGTGTAGCGCGTCCGGCATGCCCTACCGGGCACCCCCGTCCAGAAACGGCGTTGCGGGATGCGGAGAACGGTGACGCGAGGCGGCAGCCCGGCCATCTTCGCGTGATGGGTGACGTCCGCGGCCGGAGGTCGCGAGGCGGCCCGGCCCGGCGCCCTACTCCCCGGCTGCTGCGGCGGCGAGCACCCGCTCGCCGGGACCTCGTGTGACCGGTGGGAGCCCCGTGTCGTAAGTGCTCTCGGTATTGGTCTAGTCCAACGGGAAAAGTTGCGATTTCTTCTCTGTCGAATACCGGCAAGTATTCGCATAGCAAGAAATTTCACCGTTCTTCTGGATGGGTGAGCCTTTGGTGTGACCGCTTGAGGGCAGAGACTCAGCACAAGCACCCAGGGGACGACAAAGGAGTAGAGCGATGAACGATCGCCTCAAGGGAGCTGCCGAGCAGCTGCGCGACGAATGGGAGCACGACCCTCGCTGGGAGGGCATCGAGCGCACCTACAGCGCAGAAGACGTGATCAGGCTGCGGGGCAGTGTCCAGGAGGAGCACACGCTGGCCCGGCTGGGCGCCGAGCGGCTGTGGAGCCTGCTGCACAGCGAGGACTACGTCCACGCCCTGGGTGCGCTGACCGGCAACCAGGCGGTGCAGCAGGTGAAGGCGGGCCTCCAGGCGATCTACCTGTCGGGCTGGCAGGTGGCCGCCGACGCCAACCTGGGCGGGCAGACCTACCCTGACCAGAGCCTCTACCCCGCGAACTCGGTGCCGGCGGTCGTGCGCCGCATCAACAACGCGCTGCTGCGCGCCGACCAGATCACCTGGTCGGAGGGCGTCACCGACGGCCCGCACTGGCTCGCGCCGATCGTGGCCGACGCCGAGGCCGGGTTCGGCGGCGTGCTGAACGCCTTCGAGCTGATGAAGGGCATGATCGCCGCGGGCGCGGCAGGAGTGCACTGGGAGGACCAGCTCGCGTCCGAGAAGAAGTGCGGCCACCTGGGCGGCAAGGTGCTGATCCCGACCGGCCAGCACATCAAGACCCTCAACGCCGCCCGGCTCGCCGCCGACGTGGCGGGAGTCCCGTCCCTGATCATCGCGCGGACCGACGCCCAGGCCGCGACGCTCCTGACCAGCGACGTGGACCCCCGCGACCAGCGCTTCACCACCGGCGAGCGGACGCCCGAGGGGTTCTACCGGGTCCGCAACGGGGTCGAGGCGTGCATCGCGCGCGGCCTGGCCTACGCACCGCACTCCGAGCTGCTCTGGATGGAGACCGGCACGCCCGACCTGGACGTCGCCCGCGAGTTCGCCGAGGCCATCAAGGCCGAGTACCCCGACCAGATGCTCGCCTACAACTGCTCCCCGTCGTTCAACTGGAAGAAGCACCTGGACGACTCCACCATCGCCAAGTTCCAGCGGGAGCTGGGGCACATGGGGTACAAGTTCCAGTTCATCACGCTGGCCGGGTTCCACTCGCTGAACTACTCGATGTTCGACCTCGCCCAGGGGTACGCGGCGGACGGCATGACCGCCTACGTCGAGCTGCAGGAGGCCGAGTTCGCCGCCGAGTCGCGCGGCTACACCGCGACGCGGCACCAGCGCGAGGTCGGCACCGGCTACTTCGACCTGATCAGCACCGCCGTGTCGCCGGACTCGTCCACGACCGCCCTGAAGGGGTCCACGGAAGAGGAGCAGTTCGCCACAGCCCACTGATCAGCACGAACGCGCCGGCGACCTCCAGGGCATGGGACGGTTCCCCGGCGGACGAGGGCCGCGCCAGTCATCCCCCCGGCCTGGCGCGGCCCTTCTCAGGCCGTCACGAAGATCCGGTGGCGGGCTGGGACGGGCGTTTCGCGCCTGGCGGGTCAGCTCAGGGCTGCGGCCTCCTCGGCCTCGACCTGGCGGTTCCAGTCCTTCTTGACCGCTCGCCAGGCCTCGTCGTCGGCGCCGAGCCGCCAGTAGCCGGAGATCGACAGCCGCTCCAGCGGGATTCCGCGTTCCACCCGCAGGTGCCGCCGCAACTGCTTCACGAAAGCCGCCTCGCCGTGGACGAACGCCTGCACGTCGCCCTCGGGGAAGTCCAGCCCGCGCACCGCCGCCACGAGCGCCTTCCCGACGGGGCCGCCCGCACGGTGCAGCCAGGTGACACGGACGTCGCCGTAGGTGGGCAGCTTCTGCTCCTCCTCCGGCTCCTCCACCTCGATGAACACGTGCGCCGGCGCGCCCGCGGGCAGCGCCTCCACGGAGGCGGCGATGGCCGGCAGGGCGCTCTCGTCGCCGACCAGCAGATGCCAGCCCGCCGACGGCTCCGGGACGTACCCGCCACCGGGCCCGATCATGAACAGCTCGTCGCCGGGGACGGCTCGGGCGGCCCAGGGGCCCGCCAGCCCCTCGTCGCCGTGGTAGACGAAGTCGAGGGTCAACTCCCGGGTGTCGGAGTCCCAGAACCGCACGGTGTACGTGCGCAGCCGCGGCCAGAGCTCCCTCGGCATGGTCTCGCGGACGTTCCGCACGCTGAACGGCGCCGGGTACTCGACGCCCTCATGGAGGAACACCAGCTTGACGTAGTGATCAGTCATCCCCGAGGTGGCGAAGTCGTCCAGCCCGTCACCGCCGAGCACGACGCGGATCATGTGCGGCGTGATCCACTCGGTGCGCAGGACGACGCCTCGGTGGTGGTCCCTCGGCTTCTCCGACATCCGCCAGCTCCTCGCGTGACTACTTAGGTGTGCCTAACCTACACCCATCGGCGTGTCGGCGCGGCGGGTCTTTTGTCCCCGTCCGGCGGGCAGGCGGGCGCGGATCACGCCGCGGCCGTGTCCTCCAGGTCGCCCGACCCCGCCGCCGCGACTGCGCTCAGGAAGCGGGCCATGTGACGGAAGGACAGGCGGGCCTCCGGCAGGACGTCCGCGAGGATGGGGAACACGTGCGGCATACGCGGCCACTCCTCGTACATCACCGGCACCCCCGCCTCCCTGGCCTTGAGCGCCACGCGGTGGGCCTCGTCCCTGAGGACCTCGGTCGAGCCGGTGACGATCATCAGGGGCGGCAGGCCGGTGAAGTCTCCCAGGACGGGCGAGACGAGGGGGTCACGGGGGTCGAGGCCGGAGGTCCAGCGGCGGGCCAGCCAGCGCACCCTGCCCGCCGACAGCATGGGGTCCTGCCAGCTGTTGACCCGGCGCGGGATGTCGGTGAGGTCGGCCCACGGCGAGAGGCAGATGGCCGCGGCGGGCAGAGGCAGTTCGCGGTCGCGCAGGGCCAGGAGGGTCGCCAGGGTCAGGTGCCCGCCGGCCGAGTCGCCGGCGAGGATGACGTCCGCGGACTGGTAGCCGCGGCCGAGGAGACAGTCGTAGGCGTCCAGGGCGTCGGCGAGGGAGTCGGCGAGCTTGTGGACGGGGCCCTGGCGGTAGTCGAGGGCGAGCACGGGCCGGCCGGCCACGACCGACAGGCGCCAGGTGATCGAGCGGTGGGTCCTGGGCGAGCCGGAGAAGTAGCCGCCGCCGTGGAAGTAGAGCAGCACCTTGCGCTCGTCGGGGCCCTTCCCGGCCCGCACCCACTCGCCGCCGCACGCGGCGAACTCCGCGGGCACGATGTCGACGTGCTCGGGCTGGTGCGTCGGGACGAGCCTGGTCAGCTCGCCGATTCTGGCGCACGCGTCGAGCGCGAGGGAATGGCGCATGAGCAGGCTGGAAGCAGGCTTCAGGGTGCCGCGCATCAGGCCGGTCAGCGCGCGGGCCTGCCAGCTCATGGGGTAGTTCGGAGCGACATCCATATCGATCTGCATGACGGGCCCTCCGAAGGATCTCCTTCCCAGGCGGAACACCGCTCTACCAGGTAGTAAGTATCTCATCGCTTACAGGGATATTTCGCCCATGTGTCACGCTGCGGAATATGGCCGGATATTCAGGGACATCGCTGCCACGCAAACTTAGCGTCAAGGCGGGACACCGTGTCCTTGCCGTAGACGCCCCAGCCGGCCTCGACCTGGGCGAGCCGGACGCGGAGGTCGACCGGCGCGCCGGGGACGCCCCGTACGACGTCAATCCCCTTCTGCCCCGACGAGGCGGCCCCGCACCAGCGGCCATCGACGCGACCTGGTCCGGGGCCGCGCTTCGTTTATCGCGTTGCGGACCGCTGAGGGCTGACCGGATAATTTCCAGGCTCGGCCGCCGCACGGCCGCGCCTCTGCCCCTGTCCGCGCACCGACACGGCTGGTCACCGTGCCGTCACCCTCCGGAGGTGCAAAACCATACCGCTCTATGCCCGGCTCGTCCGGTACGGATTCCGCAAACACGCCACCTACGTCTGGGCCGCCCTCGCCGGAGCCTTCACCAACAGCGTCTTCGGCATCCTGCGCGCCTACATCCTCATCGCGTTGTGGCAGGCCAGGCCCAATCTGGCGGGCTACGACATGGCCGACGCCGTCACCTTCTGCTTCATCACCCAGGCCTACATCGGCCCGATGCAGCTCTTCGGCGGCGGCCTGAGCATCCCCGAACGCATCCGCAGCGGCGACATCGCCCTCGACCTCGTCCGTCCCGCCCCGCTGCAGCTCTGGTCGCTCGCCGAGGACCTGGGCCGGGCGGCCTACCTGCTCCTGGTCCGCGGCATCCCGCCGATGCTGGTGGGCGCGGCGCTGTTCGGCATCGTCACCCCCGGCGACGCGCGCCAGTGGCTCGCCTTCCTCGCCAGCTCCCTGCTCGCGGTCGTGACCAGCTTCGGCTGGCGCTACCTCGTGGCGCTGTCGGTCTGCTGGCTGATCGACGAGCGCGGCGTGGCCGTCTTCTCCATGGTGCTCACCACCCTGTTCAGCGGGATGCTGCTGCCGCTCGCCCTGTTCCCCGGCTGGCTGGGCGAAGTCACCAGGGCGCTGCCGTGGGCCGCGATGGCCCAGGCCCCGTCCGACGTCTACCTCGGCAAGGCCCAGGTCCTCGACACGCTGGCCCTGCAGGCGTTCTGGGCCGCGGCCCTGTTCGCGCTCGGCACGCTCGGCACCCGGGCCATCCGCCACAAGGTGGTGATCCAGGGTGGTTAGGACATACCTCCTGCTCGCCTGGACGTGGACCCGCGCCGCCACCGCCTACCGCGCGTCCTTCGCTCTGATGACCGTCATGGGCCTGGTCATGGCGGGCACGGACGTCACCGTCATCCTCATCATCTTCGCCAACACCACCGAGCTGGCGGGCTTCTCCCGCGACGAGGTCCTCTTCCTGTACGGGACGGCGAACCTGGCGTTCTGCGCCTGCGACCTGTTCGTCGGCAACCTCGACCGGATCAGCCAGCACATCAAGGCGGGCACACTCGACACGATGCTGATCCGCCCGGTCAGCCTGTGGGTCCAGATGGCGACCGACCGCTTCGTCCCGACCCGGGTCGGCCGCATCCTCCAGGCGGCGGCCGTCCTGGCCTACTCGCTCACGGTGCTCGACCCGGACTGGCGGCGGCTGTGGATGGTCCCGGTCATGGTCGTGACGGGGTTCGTCATCTTCGCCTCGCTGTGGACCCTGGCCGGGGCGATGCAGTTCGCGCTGACCGACGCGCCCGAGGTGAGCAACGCGTTCACCTACGGCGGCGGCCAGCTCACCCAGTACCCGCTCAGCATCTACGGCCGCGACCTGGTGCGCGGCGTGACGTACGCGCTGCCGCTCGCCTTCATCAACTGGCAGCCCGGCCTGTACGTGCTGGGCCGCGAGGATCCGCTCGGCACGCCCGCGTTCATGCGGTTTCTCGGGCCCGTCGCGGCTTTGGCCCTCGCCCTGCTGGCCGGCGCGGTCTGGCGCCAGGGCATCCGGCACTACCGATCCACGGGGAGTTAGGGATGATCGAGCTTGACCGGGCCGGACGCTCGTTCAAGGTGAAGAGAACCGTCGTGCACGCCGTCCATGACCTGTCGTTCACCGTGGCGCCGGGCGAGTTCGTCGGCTACCTCGGCCCGAACGGCGCCGGCAAGTCCACCACCATCAAGATGCTCTGCGGCATCCTCACCCCCACCTCGGGCAGGGTGCGGGTGGCCGGGCTCGACCCGTCGCGCAAGCGCACCACGCTGGCGCGGCGCATCGGCGTGGTGTTCGGGCAGCGCACGACGCTCTGGTGGGACCTGCCGCTGAAGGACAGCTTCGAACTGATCCGACTCCTTTACAAAGTAGATCACGCGCTCTTCCGGTCCCGGCTGGACGAGCTGGTCGAGACGCTGGACCTGGCGTCCTTCCTGAAGACGCCGGTGCGCCAGCTCAGCCTGGGCCAGCGGATGCGCGGCGACCTGGCCGCCGCGCTGCTGCACGCACCCGAGGTGCTGGTCCTGGACGAGCCCACGATCGGCCTGGACGTCGTCAGCAAGGCCGGCATCCGGACGTTCCTGCAGCGGCTCAACGCCGAGCAGGGCACGACCGTGCTGCTGACCACGCACGACCTCGGCGACATCGAGCGGCTCTGCCGCCGGGTCATGCTGATCGACCACGGCCGGCTGGCCTTCGACGGCACGCTCGACGACCTGATGGCCACCGCTCCCGAGCAGTCCACCATCGAGGACGTGGTCACGCGCCTCTACACCGGCAGTCCCTAGAGGCCGGCCGCCGGGGGCGCGTGCCTGCGCACGCGGCCCTCAAGGACGATCAGAAGTAGCTGCCCTCCGGCGTCTGCTCGTAGCCCTCGTCCTCGTCGTCATGCCGTCGCGCCCAGCGCGACGGCATGAGCACCGGGATGAACAGGACGACTCCGAGCAGCGCGTACACGCCGGTGGTCAGCAGCGTCTTGGCGCCCGCTCCGGCTTCTCTGAGGAGCTGGTTCACCGACGGCTCGGCCGGGATGAGGGAGATCGCGCGGGTCACGTCGAGCGCGTAGACGACCGTCCAGGCCAGCAGCACCATCGCCGGCACGAACGTCGCGAGCGGCGAGATCTGCCCCGCCACGACGAGGCCGACGACCAGGCCGATCGCGGCCATCGAGCCGAGCGCGATCCACATCGTCTGCCCGCCCGCGGGGTTGGCCGCGGCGCTCGACACGGCTTGCTGCACCGCCCAGCCCCCGGCTCCCAGCAGTGCCGCTGTCACTACAAGCCCGACGAGGAGCCCAGCAAAGTGCCGCAACGTTCTCACCTCAATATCAACGCGGTCGGCACGACCATAGCGACAAATGCCCGATATCGACCAGGCCTTGCCCAGCTTGGTACTCGAGGCCTCGCCCGAGCCCGCCCCGTGAGACCATGTGGCACACCCATGCGCGCTCGACTTCCTCTCAGGCTCACGCGCACGGCCGCCTTCGCCGCCGTGTGCGTGACCCTCGCCGCCCTCGCGCACCTGCTGGGCGGCGGCGCCGCCCCCGGGCCGTGGGCCGCCGGGCTGGGGTTGGGAGCGGCGTCGCTGCTGGGCCTGGCGCTGTGCGGCAGGGAACGCTCGACGGCGACCGTCAACGTCGTGTTGGCCGTCGCGCAACTCGGGCTGCACGAACTGTTCGCCACCGACGGCGCCACCTACGTCGGCGCGTACGTCACGGCGCACGCCCACGGCCAGGGCCTCGGTGTCCAGGGCGGGATGCTGCTCGCGCACCTGACCGCCACCCTGATCACCGGGCTGTGGCTGTCGCGCGGCGAGGCGGCGCTCTGGGCGCTGCTGCGCCGCCTCGCCGGCCGTCTGGCGCCGCTGTCCCCCGCCCTCGTTCCCGCGGTGCCGCCCGCCGCGCCGGTCGTCCTTGTCAGGGACGTCCCGGTCGATCCGCTCTTCCGGCACTCCGTCGCCGGGCGTGGCCCTCCACTTCCCGCCTGAGCAGCTGACACCTTTTTCCCCTAGTCATCCAAGTGGAGATTCACCATGTCCTTCGTTCGTCGTGCCGCGACCGTGCTCGCGGCCACCACCGCCGTCACCGTCTGCCTCGCCGTCCCGGCGCTGGCCCATGTCACGATCAACCCGGGCTCGGCCGAGCAGGGCGGCTTCACCAAGGTCGCCTTCCGGGTGCCGAACGAGCGTGACGACGCCGCTACCACCAAGGTCGAGGTCGCCTTCCCCACCGACCATCCGCTGGCGTTCGTGTCGGTCAAGCCGGTGCCCGGCTGGACCGTCAAGGTCACCGAGGGCAAGCTGCCCAAGCCGGTCAAGACGGAGTACGGCGACCTCACCGAGGCCGTCACCAAGGTCGTCTGGTCGGGCGGGAAGATCAACGCGGGCGAGTTCCAGGAGTTCGAGGTCTCGATGGGCAAGCTGCCCAGCGACACCGACCAGCTGACGTTCCCGACCAAGCAGACCTACTCGGGCGGCGAGGTGGTCGACTGGGCCGACCCCGCCAAGGCCGACGGCTCGGAGCCGGAGCACCCGGCTCCCGTCCTGAAGCTCACCCCGGCCACCGGCGAGGGCGACCACCACGACGCGTCGGCGTCTCCGATGGCGAGCCCGATGGTGAGTCAGGTGGCGGCCAAGCCCGCCGCCGCCGCGTCGTCCTCCTCCGACGGCACCGCCCGCCTGCTCGGCGGCGCGGGCCTGGTGGTGGGTGTCATCGGCGTCGTGATCGGCGTCCTCGGCCTGCGCCGCCGCTCCGCCTGACCCGCAGAACGACACGCCTCCCCGCGCATCCGCCGGACCACGCGGATGCGCGGGAAACGGCCCGCCGTCCGCCATGTCCCGGCGGCACGTGCTCCCTTACCAGGAGAGCGGCCGAACAGCGGCCCTCTCCTCCCGTAGAACCGCGTCGAGCAGCCCAGGGAAGCGGTCGTCAAGGTCCTGCCTGCGCAGTGAGACCAGGCGGCGGGTGCAGGTGACGCCCGCCTCGCGCAGCACCTTGAAGTGGTGCGACGCCGTCGAGGCCGCCATCCCCTCGCCCGCGCACTGCGTGGTGCCACACTCGCCGCCCTCGTCGAGGCGGGCGACGAGCCGGCGCCTGACCGGATCGGCCAGTGCGAAGAGGACCTCCCCGAGATCGATGTCCGCCACGGCGGGGTGTTGCAGCTCGCGCATGCCGTGGCCGCCGCCGGGCAGCTCGTCACGGTCTTCACGCTGGTGTACGCGGTCGCGGCGCCGGTGCTCGCGTCGCTGACCGGGCACATCGACAGGAAGCGGCTGCTGGCGGCCACGTTGCTGGTGTTCAGCGCGGGCAACGCGCTGTCGGCCGTCGCGCCGACGTACCCGCTGATGGTCGCCTCGCGGGTGATCGCCGCGCTCGGGGCGGCGCTCTGTCTGCCGAACGCCTCGGGCGCGGCGGTCGTGCTCAGCCCGCCCGAGCGGTCAGGGCGGGCGCTGGCCCTGGTCATGGGCGGCCTCAGCGCGGCGGGGCTGATCGGGGTGCCGTTCGGCACGCTGGTGGCGCAGGCGGTCGGCGCCCGTGGCGTGTTCTGGATGATCGTGATCCTGGGCGTCCTGGCCGCGGTGGGCGTGGCCGTCCTGCTGCCGTCCGTCCGCCTGCCGAACACGCTGTCGCTACGTGACAGGCTCGCGCTGGCGGCCCGGCCGCGGGTCGCCGCACTGCTCGCGGTGACCGCCGTCACCACGCTCGCGGCCTTCACGATGATGACGTACGTCGCGCCGCTGCTGGCCGCCACGGCCGGCATCACGGGGCGCGGCCTCACCGTCGTGCTCCTCGTCTCGGGCGCCGCCAGCGTGATCGGCACCGCGGTCGCGGGCCGGGCCATCGACGCGTACGGCGGGCGGCGCGTGCTGCTGACCGCCCTCTTCGCGGCCCTGGCGGGCACAGCGGTGCTGCCGTTCGCGCACGCGCCCGTCCTCGCCGCCGTGGTGATCTTCGTCGTGGGTCTGTTCGGCGCCGGAATCGTGCCCGCGCAGCAGCTGCGCCTGATGGCCGCCGCGCCGGAAGCGGGCACGCTGCTGCTCAGCCTCAACAGCACGGCGCTCTACCTCGGCATGTCCGCCGGTGGCGCGCTCGGCGGCGTGGTGCTCGCCACGCTCGGCGCGACGGCCCTGGCCGCGGTCGCCGCCGCGGTGTACCTGCCGGGTCTGGTCGCCGCCTTCCTCACCGGTCAGGACGTGATGTCCTTGCCGGAGAAGCGCGCCCAGGCGATGGAGCAGAACAACCCGATGTAGGCGCCGAACACCAGCAGGCCCTGGCCGAGGTCGGCGAAGGAGATGGGGCTGCGCAGCACCGCGTCGAACCTCGTGAACCAGGTCGGCAGCAGGTACGGGGCCAGCCCGTCGAGCTCGGGGATGGCGCGCAGCACCTGGGCGACGATGACGAGCACCATGGTGGCCGCGATGGCCCCGATGGACACCTCGGTCAGCGTCGACAGGGCCAGCCCGATGGCCGCCAGCGCCGCCATGCCCGCGCCCACGTACCCGGCGGCGATGAGGATGCGCAGCAGGCCCTCGCCCATCGAGATCGTGCCGCCCGACAGCAGCGCGACCGGCCCGGCGGGGAACAGGACCAGCCCGGTGATCAGCCCGGACAGCGCCACGACCGCGGTGACCGCGAAGGAGAACACGACCGCGTTGAGGTACTTCACCGCGAGCAGCCTGGTGCGGCCCGCGGGTGCGGCGAGCAGGTAGCGAAGGGTCCCCGTGCCCGCCTCACCGGCGATCGAGTCGCCGGCGACCACGCTCACCGCGATCGGCAGCAGCAGCACGACCAGGAAGGAGAACGAGGCGAACGTCAGCATGAGGCTGTTGCCGGCGACGGCCCCGATGATCCCGCCCATGCCGTCGCCGTCTCCGGCGACAAGGCGCAGCGCGACGCCGACCACGATCGGAACGCTCGCCACCACGGCCAGCATCACCTGATTGCGCGGGCGCCGGAAGGTCAGCCCCAGCTCGGAGCCGAGCAGCCGCCAGAACGCCATCGGCCTGCGCGTGAGCGGGCCGGGCGCGGACTCCGCCTCACCGGCGCCGGCGACCCTCTCGGTCTCCACGCTCTGGGCGGGTTCGGCGGTCTCGGACGCCGCCACGAGCTCCGGGCTCCGGCGGGCTCGCGTCTCAGCCGTCGACATCGAATCCCTCTCCTGTCAGTCCCACGAACACGTCCTCCAGGCTCGGACGCACCACGGCCAGGCCGCGCACGGCGACCCCCTCCTCCACCAGCGCGGCGTTGACCCGCTCGGGGGCGTGGCCGCCCAGCTCGGCGGTCACCTCCGCGCTGCCCTGGACCCTGCCCTGGACGCCGCCCTGGACGTCGGCCAGGCCGAGCGCGGTGAGCACCCGGGCGGCGTCGGCCACGTCGGGCGTCTCGATCCTGATGCGGGTGGCCTTGCCGCCGTTGAGCGAGGCGATCGTGCCCTGCGCGACAAGCTTGCCGGTGCGCATGATCGCGGCGTGCGTGCACATCTGCTCCACCTCGGCCAGCAGGTGCGAGGAGACGAAGACGGTGGTGCCGCCCGCGGCGATCTCCTTGACCAGCGCGCGCACCTCGCGGGTGCCCTGCGGGTCGAGCCCGTTGGTGGGCTCGTCCAGGATGAGCAGCTCGCGCGGGCCGAGCAGGGCGGCGGCGATCGCGAGCCGCTGGCGCATGCCGAGCGAGTAGTTGCGGAAGCGCTTGCCCGCGGCGGCGGCGAGCCCCACCCGCTCCAGCGCCTCCCCCGCCCGCTTCCTGGCGGTGCCGCCCCGCGCGGTGGGGTCGGCGGCGTCCATGCGCAGCAGGTTCGCCTCGCCCGACAGGTACGGGTAGAAGGCCGGCCCTTCGACCAGCGCCCCCACCCGGGGCAGCGCGTCCATCAGGGGCAGGCCGAGCAGCGAGTACTCCCCCGCCGTGGGCGCGACCAGCCCGAGCAGCATGCGGATCGTGGTGGTCTTGCCCGAGCCGTTGGGCCCGAGGAAGCCGAACACCGAGCCGCGCGGCACGGCCAGGTCCAGCGCGTCGACGGCCACCTGGCCGCCGCGGAAGCGCTTGGTCAGGCCGCGGGTGACGATCGCGGAACCGTTCGCGGGGTCAGCGGAGGGCGGGGCCGCCCGGAAGGGCGCCCCCGCTTCGTGCGTGACAGCGGTCACTTGATGCCCGCCGCCTTGGTGATCTCCTCCGGGGTGACCGCGCCGACCAGCAGGCGGCCGTCGTCGGTCAGCAGGGCGGTGACGAGCTTGGTCTGGATCAGCTTGCCGGAGCCCCACGTGCCGCTCACCGGAGTGGCGGACTTCAGGACGGTGTCGATCATCGCGCTCGGGTCGCCGCCTTCGCCGAACTGCGGGCCGTTCTCGGCCTTCTGCCCGGGCTGGGACGGCTTCGCCGTCAGGTCGGCCAGCGACGCCTTGAACACGGCCACGCTGGTCCAGCCCTCGCCGACGACCTTCATGTCGGCGGCGGCCTTCCTGGCCTCGTCGGCGTGCTCCTCAGCCTTGACCATCTCGCCGCCGATCGTCCGCTCCTCCACCTTCGCACCCGCGGGCGGGGTGAAGGCGAAGTTCTCGGACGCGGGCGGGGTGAACGTCACCTGGGTGAAGCCCACCTGGAAGGCCGGTTCCGCCGAGCCCTTGGCGTACACCTGGACCTGCAGCGGGACGTAGGTCTCGCCGTCGAGCGCGATCCGGATCTCCTGCACCAGCGAGGCCTCGTCCTTCGGACGGAGCACGAGCTGGTAGGCGGCCCGGCCGGCCACCTGGGCGGTGTTGGTGACGCTGATGGCCGTATCGTCGCCGGCGCCTTCGAGCAGCTTCTCCGCCACCTGCTGCGGGGTCAGGTCGGTGGGGCCGGGTGTGGGCATCTTGGGCTTCTGCTCCGCGCCGGCCTTGACCTTCAGCTTGGTCGCGGTGTTGCTGTTGCTGTCCCAGTACCAGACCTGGTCGCCGTTGACGATCAGGTCGGTCTCGCTGAGCTGGGTCGGCATGGCCACCCGCAGCTTGTCGTTGGCGCCGTACCAGACCTTCACCTCGTGCGAGCCGGACAGCAGGCTGAGCGGCGAGGCGCCGGCCGCCTGCGGAATCGCCGGCAGCCCGAGCGACGCGGTCTGCTGCACGGTGCCCGACATCTGGGGCGGGCCCTCACTCTTCTTGACGGACGCCACCGCGTCGGCGAGCAGCTGCTCCGCCGTACGCTCGGGCAGCACGGGGTCGCCGCTGACGGCGGCGATCACGGGACCGGCCCCGATCGCGCCTCCGATCACGGCCGCCACCGCGATCGGGACTCCCCACCTCACGAACGTGCCTCTGCGCATCTCACTCCTTAACGGTATGTCGATGACCAGAGCCTGCGTGATGCATCCTTAGGCAAGCCTGAGACAGCCTGAGACGATTCTCAGACTGGCCGCGTCACCGCTGGTAGACGCACGGACACCGGTGTCAGATCGGCCCACGCGACCGCCGCCCCCGCCGACGCGAGCCCACCCCGCGGTCCGCGAACAAGTCCTCCTTGAGCGGCGACGGGCTACGGCCGCCCGACGCTCAGGTAGGTGAAACCGGCAGCGCGCATCCCGGCCGGGTCCAGCACATTGCGGCCGTCGAAAAGCACCGGTCGCCGCATCGCCGCAGCGGCCCGCGCCCATTCGACCTCCTGAAGCTGCGACCACTCCGTCACCACGATCGCCGCGTCCGCACCCTCGACCGCCAGTTCCGGAGTCGCGTGACGGCTCGTCGACGTCCACGGCTCCGTCTCGGCCGGACGCGCCATGGGATCCCAGCAGCGCACCTCGGCACCCTCGGCCAGGAGCCGAGCCGCCAGTACCGTGCTCGGCGCCTCCCGCATGTCGTCTGTCCCCGGCTTGAACGTCAGCCCGAGCAGCGCCACCCGCTTACCGAGCAGGGTGCCGAGTTCGTCCTTGAGCTTCTGGATCGCCCGCCGCTTCTGCAGGTTGTTGACCTCAATCACGGCCGACAGGAGCTGCAGGTGGTAACCGGTGTTGCTGGCCAGCTGCCGCAGCGCCTCGGAGTCCTTCGGAAAGCAGGAGCCGCCCCAGCCGATGCCAGGGCGCAGGAAGTGATGGCCCAGGCGGTGATCCAGGCCGACCGCGCGGGCGACTTCCTCGACGTCGGCGCCGGTCTTCTCGCACAAAGTGGCGATCTCGTTGATGAAGCTGATCTTCGTGGCCAGCAGAGCGTTCGAGGCGAGCTTCACCATCTCGGCCGACCGCACGTCCATCACCACGACCGGTCCGTCCACGCCCTCGTGCAGCTCCGAGATCAGGCGGGCAGTCGCGTCGTCGGTAGCACCGACGACGATTCGGTCCGGGTGCAGGAAGTCGTTCACCGCCGTGCCCTCGGCGGTGAACTCGGGGTTGGAGGCGTACCCGACGTGGCCGAGGCCGGCCGCGTCCAGCGCGGCCCGCACACGCGTGCCCGTGCCCACCGGCACGGTCGACTTCATCACCACTGCCCGCAGGTGCGCCGCGCCCTCCAGCGACTTCACGACCGACCAGACGCGGGACAGGTCCGCGTCGCCGGACGCCGATGGTGGTGTGTCAACACACACGTACGCGATCTCGGCGCCGTCCAGGGCCTCTCGAAGATCCAGGGTGAAGGCCAGACGTTCTTTGTTGCGGGCGATCATGTCGCCCAGTCCCGGTTCGTAGATCGGTATGTCGCCGGCCTGCAGGAGCCTGATCTTCTCCGGGTTGATGTCCCGAACCACCACCTGGTGGCCGAGGTCGGCGAGGCAGGCACCGGTGACCAGACCGATGTACCCGGCACCGAACACAGCGACCCGCCGTTCCGGCTTGTCCACCTGACCATCCATTCTCACGCGGTCGAACCTTCAAGTCGGGCCGCTGCCCGGGGATAGTGCCGAAGCCTGCGAAGTGCTCCACCATAACGCGCCGCACGCAATCCTCGTTGTCGCTCCCGGAGCGATGCCATCAATGCCTGCGATCGCAATCGGCGGAGCGGCGCAACCCATTGCCGCAGTGGGAATCATGACCGATTCCCCTGTACGCCGACGATGTCGCCCACCATGATCAAACGCTTTGCCGTTGGGGTCGCAGCCTTCGACGGGCAAGGGGCGGATTGTCCTGCTGCGTCAAGCGCCGGGGAACGTTGTGCCTGACAACCAGCTCACTGAATGCACACGTGCCCCGCTCGCCTCGGCCTACCCTCGCACCATGAACCTCGATCTCCAGCGCCTTCTCGACGACGCCGATCGTGATGGGATCACCAGGCTCGTGGTCGGCGCCGTCGTCCACTCCGATGGCCGGGTGCTGATCCTGCGCCGTTCCACCACCGATGAGTTCCTGCCCGGCATCGAGGAACTGCCCTCGGGCGGTGTCGAACCTGGGGAGGATCTGATGGCGGGCCTGGCCCGGGAGTTGGCCGAGGAGATCGGCTGGGCGGGCCCGGTTGCCGTCCATCCTGGCTTCGTCACCTCGTTCGACTACATCAGCGGATCCAGCCGCAGGGCCAGGCAGGTCACCTTCGGATTGGCGTATGACGGAGGGGCGATCAGGTTGTCGGACGAGCACACCTCGTTCCGCTGGATCGACCCGGCGGACGTGGACGACTCCGACCTCACAGAGGAGAGCGTTCAGACGATCCGCGCGTGGGCGGCGGCGAAGATGACGGCGGACAGCTGAGCGGCCCCTGTCGGGAAACGTAGGCACCCGGGGAGCAGCGATCGGGGTACCTGCCTTAGCTACCTGGTTGACGTGGGGAAACGGCTGAAGGCAGCGGGTCGCGGCACCCCGCCTCACCCCTGGAAACGGGGGCTGTGCGAGCTGCTGAAGGTGAGAGAGCGCGGCCGCCCACACCATGGCGTGTCGCGAAAGCGGATCAAGTTCGTGGTTGCTCACTCGATGCGAGGTGAGGCGATCTCGCCTCGATCCCGCTTCCCCGCTGCGTTCCACCCGACGAGCCAGGGGCTCGATCCAGCACAAAGTGCCTGATCACCTAAGGGGTGCGGATGCTATCGTCCGTCGGATGACCGAACTGATCGCCCCCACGGTACGGCTGCATTCCTCCTGGCTCACAGCGCGTGACGAGTGGCAGCCTGGTGCTCACCAGGACGGGGCCGGCTTGCGGCTGGTTGCTGACGATGACCTCAACAGTCCGGAAGGGTTCGCCTCATGGGTCGAGCGACTGCGCCAGCAGTCAGACCGGTCGCTGCCTGTCGGGGAAGGACGCGTCCACGCCACCCACTGGTGGATCGCCGACGGCGAGACCTACCTCGGAGCCATCGACCTTCGACACTATCTGAACGCCTTTCTGCTGGAAGGCGGCGGACACATCGGCTACAGCATTCGGCCTTCTGCCAGAAGACAAGGACTCGCCACCTGGGCGCTGGGAGCGGTTCTGCTCAAGGCGCCGGCGCTCGGTCTGGATCGCGTCCTTCTCACCTGTGACGATGGCAACGTCGGTTCGGCGCGCACCATCGAAAGCAACGGTGGCGTCCTGGAAGATGTGCGCAGCACCGACATCGGGGTCAAGCGCCGCTACTGGATTGCTCTCGATGACGCTCGTCACAGCCGTTCATCGACGCCAGCGACGAGGACGGTCGCCTGACAACCTCGCTACATCCGCGGCCGAGGGACCACACAAACGATATTTGCAGAACACGTACTCATCCCCGCACAGGTCCTCGTTGCCCGCCGTGTGACCGCAAGGAGTATCCATGTTCCAGCCTGGCGCCCGTCTTGAGTTCGTCTCCGCTGACGGGCCCATACGTGAGCCGGTGACCAAGATCGGCGGGCAGCCGGTGTGGCTGGAGGAGCCGCAGTGGCCATTCTCGCGTTTCACTGGCGAACCCATGCAGTTCTTGGGTCAGTTCACGCTCGGCGGCGGCCGCCTGGCTTATGTATTCATGGGCGATGAAGAACTCTCCGGCGAGCCCGAGGGCGGTGAAAACGCGGTAGTGATCCAACCGGGCGGCCGTATCCCGGAGTTCGTGACCGTACGGGCGCAGGCCGAGGGGCCCGCGGCGTGCGTGGACCATGTGCCGTGTTTGGCACAGGACGACACGTCAGTGTTCCTCGGCGGCCCTGGGGTGGAGCCGGATTGGATACACGATGAGCGGTATCCGGGAAAGGGCTGGACGCTGGTGGTTCAGCTCACGTCGGAGCTGGCGGATTGGCTGCCCATCGACGGACTGACGGAGCATGGGGTGTCGGAAGAGATCGTGCCTTGCCATTACGCCTGGGGCCGAAGCGGATGGGGGGCAGGTTGGGCCTTCGTCTCGCCGGACGGAAAGGAGGGCCGCTTCCTATGGGATTGCGTGTGAGAAGGCTGCGGCTACCAGATCAAGCGTGTGCGGGCTGCTGTATGCGGTTCTGCTCGGATCCACTGTGGGGGGCGAGAGAGTCGGGCCGCCCTCACCCACGATCGCCATAACCGCTGCCTCATCGGTGTGCACTCGGGTCCGGCCTGGGCTGCGTAGACTCGGGTTCCTACACAGCTGACCCTCCTCTTATGCATCCTCAGGCAAGCCTGAGACAGCCTGAGACGGTTCTCAGCCTTCTCAGCGTCGTCTCAGCCCGGAGCCAGGAGGATTACGCCATGAGGGTTCTTGTCGTCGAGGATGAGCGGCGGATGGCGGCCGCGTTGCAGCGGGGACTGCAGGCCGAGGGCTTCGCCGTCGACCTCGCCCACGACGGTGAGGAAGGGCTGCACCAGGCCAGGCACGGCGAGTACGACGTCGTGGTGCTCGACATCATGCTGCCCCGGCTGTCGGGCTACAACGTGTGCAAGCAGCTGCGCGCCGAGGAGAACTGGGTGCCGATCCTCATGCTCTCGGCCAAGGACGGCGAGTACGACATGGCCGACGGGCTGGACCTCGGCGCTGACGACTACCTGACCAAGCCGTTCTCGTACGTGGTGCTGGTGGCCAGGTTGCGGGCGCTGTTGCGGCGTGACGCCGGGCGGCGGCCAGCCGTGCTGGTGGCGGGCGACCTGTCGCTCGACCCGGCGCGGCGCAGGGTGCAGCGCGGCGAGACCGCGGTCGAGCTGACGCCGCGGGAGTTCGCGCTGCTGGAGTACCTGATGCGCAGGCGCGACGAGGTGGTGTCGAAGAGCGAGATCCTGGAGCACGTCTGGGACACCTACGACACCGACCCGAACGTGGTGGAGGTGTACGTGGGCTACCTGCGGCGCAAGGTCGACGCCCCGTTCGGGAGGAACGCGCTGCAGACCGTGCGCGGCGCGGGCTACCGGCTGGCGGGCGACGGTGGCTGACTCGCCGCTGGTCTGGTGGCGGCGGCAGGGGCTGCGCTTCCGGCTGACCGTGGTGGCCGCCGGGGTGCTGGCGCTCGCCCTGGCGGTGTCGGCGTCCGTCCTGCTGAGCGTGCTCGACCGGACGCTGATCGACCAGGTCGACTCCTCCACGCTGGCGCAGGCCCAGACCATCAGGGTGCAGGCCGACGCGGGCACCCTGCCCAGCCCGATCATCACCCACGACGGCACGATCGTGCAGGTCATGGACGCGGGCGGCCGCATCACCCACGTCACCTACGGCGCCGACAGGCTGGTCCCGCTGCTCGGCGCGCGGGCCAGGGCCGAGGTGCTGCGCGACGGCGGGGCCACGTTCGTGGACGGCCGGCCGCACGCGATCCCCGGCCCGCTGCGCGTGGTCGTGCTGAGCGCGGACCGCGGCCAGACCGTCCTCGCCGCCCGTCCGGCCGGTGAGATCCAGACCAGCCTCACCATGGCGGGCAGGGTGCTGTTCGTCGGCACGCCCGCGCTGATCGTGCTGCTGGCCGTGGCGAGCTGGCTGATCATCGGCAGGACGTTGCGCCCCATCGGCGCGCTGCGCAGGGGCGCGGCCGAGATCACGCACACGGCCAGGTCGCGCAGGCTGCCGGTGCCCGAGTCGCGCGACGAGGTGTACTCGCTGGCCACCACGCTCAACGACATGCTGTCGCGGCTGGAGGGCGCCGAGCAGCGGCAGCGGGCGCTGGTGTCCGACGCCGCGCACGAGCTGCGCAGCCCGCTCGCCAGCATCCGGCTGCAGCTGGAGGTCGCGCTCGGCCATCCAGAGGGCCAGGACTGGCGCGAGACCGCGGAGGGCGTCCTGGAGGACACCATGCGGCTGTCCAGGCTGGCCGAGGATCTGCTGGCGCTGGCCAGGCTGGACGAGCGCGGCGGCGTGCCCGCCCGCAGCGAGCCCGTCGACCTGGACGAGGTGGTGCGGCAGACGGTGGACCGCTACGGCGAGGTGCGCCTGACGGCCTGCGATCCGGTGGTGGTGCGCGGCGACGCGCTGGACCTGAGCCGGGTGCTGACGAACCTGGTCGACAACGCGGTCAGGCACACCACGTCCAAGGTGGAGGTGGCGCTGACGGCCGACGGGCAGCTGACGGTGACCGACGACGGGCCGGGCATTCCCGAGCAGGATCGGGAACGGGTGTTCAACCGGTTCACCCGGCTCGACTCCGGGCGCAGCCGGGACGAGGGCGGCGCGGGGCTCGGGCTGGCGATCGTGCGGGAGACCGTGCGTGCGCACGGGGGGAGCGTGCACCTGGAGGACGCCTCCCCCGGCCTGCGGGCCGTGGTGCGGCTGCCTGTGGTGCGGTAGCGATCCGGCCAAACCCCTTGGGGAAGAGAGGGGCCTGATACAGCGCCGGCGGTTGACACCCCTTGGGGACGAAAGGGGCCGGTCCTGCGCCGGTGGAAGGGCACCCCTTGGGGACGTAAGGGGGCCGGTACTGCACTTGCGGGACGAAGACCCTTGGGGACGAAAGGGTCTCCGGTTTCTGGAACGGGCTGGGCTGTCGCGGACCCCGTTCCGGCCGGGCGCGGCCGCGGCCGGGGCGTTGCGTCAGCGCCCGTCGAGCGAGGTCAGGCCGCCGTGCCCTTCTCCGCTGTGGCCAGGAAGTCCTGGGCGATCAGCGGCAGGCGGCGGCGGGCGTGCACGACGGCGATGACGCGGCGGACGGCGGGTTCCAGCGATCGGACCACCAGGCCCGCTCTGGCGGCCTGCTCGGCCATGCCGCGGTACCACAGCAGGGAGGCCTGGCCCGCGCGCACCGCGTTCAGCCAGCCGTTGCGCTCGTCGGTTTCGAGCACCACGACCGGGTTGACGGCGTACTTGCCGAACATCGCGTCGAACTCCCTGCGGCGGACGCTGCCGCGGGCGGGGAGCGCGAGGCGCATGCCGTCCAGTCTGTCCATGGGCACGGGGTTGGGCAGTTCGAGGCCGGGCGGGGAGATCAGCACGATCTCCTGCCGTTCGAGCGGGTGGGTGATCAGGTCGGTGGGCACGGGCAGGTCCGTGAGGCCGAGGTCGGCCCGCTGGTCCCTGATGGCGCTGACCACGGCCTCGCGGCCGTCGCAGCGGACGATGTGCACGCGCACCCCGGGATGCTCGGCCGCGTAGGCGGGGAGCAGGCGGCCGGCGAGGCCGGCCTCGAGGCTGGGCGTGGAGGCGATGCGCAGTTCGGCCTCCGTGATGCCGGCGTGGTTGGCGAGGCCCTCGATCTCGTGGACCGCGTCCAGAGCCTCCCTCGCCAGTTTCACCACCCGGCGGCCTTGCGCGGTGACCACCACACCGCGACCCGAGCGCGCGAAGAGCGTCATGCCGAGCTCTCGCTCAAGATCCCGGATCGCACGTGAAAGCGCAGGTTGTGCGATGTAGAGCGACCTGGCCGCGTCGGTCATGGTGCGGTGCTCCGCAGTCGCGACCACATAGCGGAGCTGCTGGAGATTCATGGCAATGAAGCTAGGACACCACCTGCCGCGCGGTCCGCGACATAGCGGAGATCACCTCGAATGATTTCGGACTGTAACCGTGCACGGCTACATCCGTGACGGGTGATAAAACAGTATGCTTCTGCCCCAAATTCGGCAAAGGTCCGAACAGTGACGCTCCAAGTCGCTCATTGCGGACGAGCGGGTCAAGGGGGAGACAGGGTGACAGGCAACGGGCACTATCCACCGCCGCCTCAGGAGCCCCGCCCGCCCCAACGGCCCCCGTCCCGTCCGTGGCCGCCACCGGGGTACGGCCAGCCCCGCCCGCAGGACGGTGGAGGCGCGTACGACCCGAACCCCCCGCAGGGCGAAGGAGGCTACGGCCAGACCCAGCCGCAGGGCGGAAGCGGCTACGGCCAGACCCAACCGCAGGGCGGAGGCGGGTACGGGCAGCCTCAGCCCGGGTACGGCCAGCCGTACCCTCCAGGGCCCGCACAGCCGCCGTACGCGCCTCAGCGCGGCAACCCCTACCCCCAGCAGCCTCCGCCCCCGCCGCAGGGCGCGCAGTGGCCGCCACAGCAGTCCGCGCCGCCCCCTCCCCCGCCGATGCCGCCGGCGCCCCCGATGCCGCCACAGGGGCCGTACGGGCAGTGGCCGCGGCCGAGGAAGAAGTCGGGCATGGGGGTGGTCGGCGTCATCGGCGCCGTGTTCGGCTCCCTGGCGGCCCTGTTCGTGCTGATCGTCATCGGCTCGGTGGCGTTCAAGGGCTCGTCCAGGCACACGCCGGTGGCGATCCCGTCGTACTCGTCGGACACGTCCCGCACGCCGTTCCCCGAGGAGACGACGAGCGACGACTCCTCGGACGAGCCCACGAGCCGGCCGTCGAGCGAGCCCAGCCCGACGCACTCGACCGAGCCCAAGACGACGGTCACGCTCAACACCAGCCTGAAGAACAACACGCTCTACCGCGCGGGCACGCTGCCGAGGATCAGCTGCCCGGCCGGCAACGCGAACGTCTTCAACCACAGCCAGCTCAAGGCGCTGATCCTGAAGACCGGCAGGTGCATGGACCGGGCGTGGGGGCCGATCATGCAGAGGCAGGGCATCCCGTTCAAGCCGCCGAGCTACGCGATCGCGGCCAGGCGCGGCAGGGGCGCCTGCGGCGACTACCCTGCGCCGGGCAACATGGTTCCGTACTACTGCCCGCGCAACAACACCATCTACGCCTCCACCTCGGCGATGGCCAGGGGCAACGGCAACGCCCGCGGCTACGGGCAGATCATCCAGTGGAACGGCGGGATCATCAGCATGATGGCCCACGAGTACGGGCATCACGTGCAGAACATCTCGGGCCTGATGGACTCGTGGTGGGACCAGACGTCCAGCTCGTCGAGCAGGAGCGGCAAGCTCGCGCTGAGCCGGAAGCTGGAACTCCAGGCAACCTGTTTCGGCGGCATGTGGATGCGCTCGGTAGCGGGGTCCTATCCGGTGAGCACGGCCAACCGCAGCCGACTGTTCTGGTTCTACGGGCAGGTGGGCGACTATCCGGGCTGGCCGCGCGACCACGGGACACCGGTGAACAACAACCGCTGGTTCAGGCAGGGCTGGGAGCGTAACCAGGCATTTCAGTGCAACACGTGGATGGCGCCGTCCTCGACGACGTCCTGAAGCGTGCACATGGTGTTCATCTCAGGTTGGGCACTTGTCTGTGATGTCCTTATATGGGGACTAGAATCCACACAATCTTATGCCCAACGGGGGGCAAAGCCATGGGTTTTGCCTGGTAGGCGTGTGAAGGAGCCGGTGTGAGCAAGCGCGATGGGGAAGACGCCGTGCCCGGAAGCAGAAAACCACGCGCCCCTCGCCGGTCTCGTCCCGCCTCGGACGCCCTCCCCCCTGAGGACGCCCCCGCCCAGAACACGCCCACGGTGGACGTCCGCGCCCAGAACACGCCCACGGTGGACGTCCGGGCCCAGGGCGCCCGGCCGAAGAACCCCCGGCCGAAGAGCGCCCGCACCAAGGAGACCCGGCCCGCCAAGGGAGCACGGCCCCGCGGCTCGGCGCCCCGTTTCGCCAAGCCGCTGACGCTGGGCTCCGTCGTCGGCTGGACCGCCCTGTCGGTGATCGTGCCCGGCGCGGCGCACCTGCGGGCCGGGCACCGCCGCACCGGGCTGGCGCTGGTCGGCGTGTACGCGGTGCTGCTGCTGGCGGCGCTGGCGTACGGCCTGACGCGCAACGAGAGCAACCTCACCGCGTTCGCCGGTGAGGGCGCGCAGGTGACAGTGATCGTCGTCGCCTCGGCCGGGGCGCTGGCCTGGTTCGCGCTGCTCGTGACGTCCTACGTGGCGCTCACCCCGAACCGGCTCAACCAGCAGGGGCAGATCGTCTCCGGCATCGTGGTCGGCGTGCTCTGCGTGTCGGTGATGGCGCCCTTCGCGCTGACCGCCAACACCGTGCTGACCTTCAAGGAGACGATCGACGGCATCTTCCCCTCGGCGCCCGACCCCGACGTGCCCGTCGTCGCCAGCGACTCCCCCGACCCGTGGGGCGGCAAGAAACGGGTGAACTTCCTGCTGATCGGCGGCGACGCGGCGGGCGACCGCACCGGTGTCAGGACCGACAGCATGAACGTGGCCAGCGTCAACACCGAGACCGGCGACACGGTCCTGTTCAGCCTGCCGCGCAACCTGCAGCACGTGCGCTTCCCCCCGACGTCGCCGCTGCACAAGCAGTTCCCCAACGGCTTCATGGCCGAGCTGCCGAACGGCGGCCTGCTCAACGAGGTCTGGCAGTACGCCAACGAGAACCCGCAGGTCATGGGCGGCCACGACAAGGGCCCCCGGGCGCTGATGGACGCCATCGGCTACACGCTCAACCTCAAGATCGACTACTACGCGATGATGAACATGTACGGCTTCGCGGACCTCGTGGACGCGATCGGCGGCCTGAAGATCCGCGTCGAGCGTGACGTCAAGTGGGGCGGCCACTTCGGCACCGCGGGCACGATCAAGGCGGGCTACAAGCGGCTCTCGGGCGAGGAGGCCCTGTGGTACGGCCGCTCCCGCGTGGAGAGCGATGACTTCTCCCGGATGGCCCGCCAGCGCTGCGTCATCGGCGCCTTCGCCCAGCAGGCCACCCCCGACAAGATCCTGCTGAACTTCACCAAGATCGCCGGCGCGGCCAAGCGCCTGGCTCGGACGAACATCCCGAAGCAGCTGGTGCAGCCGCTGGTGGAGCTCGCGGTCAAGGTCAAGAACGGCAAGATCACCAGCTTGCAGTTCGTCCCGCCGGAGTTCTACTCCGGCCGCCCCGACTGGCTGAAGATCCGGCGGGCGGCGGCCAAGGCGATCGCCGACTCGGGCAAGACCACCCGCCGCGCCGAGGCGGCCGACGTCACGGCCTCCCCCGGCTCGCCCTCGACGTCCCCCTCCACCTCGCCGTCGCGGGTCCACGCCGCCAAGCCGACGCAGACCCCGACGAGGAACAGCCAGGCCAAGTCCCTGTCGGAGCTGTGCGGCCTCTAGGGCGTGTCCCGTGGATCTTTAGTGGCGGTTTGGTGTAGATCAGTCCGGTGGAAGATTGCCTGAATCGTCATGATCTGACTGATGCCGAGTG
>NZ_JBEPDC010000040.1:0-86821 GCF_040300065.1 Nonomuraea sp. NPDC000554
AGACCCACTACCCCCGGAATGGACGCCGCAATACACCGGCACCCAAAGCCCCACCCTCCGCTGGCAACCATGACCGGCCCACAGCACATCCCCGAGCAAGCCGGCATCGATGACGCTGCCGCCCCGGCTCCCTGATACGGGCTGGTCGCCACGGACAAGGCACGCCCCCCGACAACACGATCATGATCAGGAGGAACGATTGATGAACCAGGACATGTGGGAGGGCCTCACCCCTGAGGCCTGGACTCTCAGGGAGACCTGCGAGATTGTCGCCGAGTGGTACGAGGACGGCGTGGCGAACCTGCCCGTGATTCCGACGACCCTCAGACTCGCCGCCAACGAGCGGGTGCTGGTGATCGGCGAATGCCAGCTGTGGGAGTTCAGCGGCCTGGGCGACGGCAGCTACCGGCGTGCCGGCTTCAGCGACGGCATCGGCGTCAGCAAGGCGTCCGACCTTGCGTGGAACCAATTCAGCGTAGCCATGATCAACTCCATGCGGGCGAAAAGAGCCAAGGCCGACGCCGCACCTCGCTGGCGCCCACTGACCGGCGCGGCAGTGGTCACCATCACGAACTTCCAGTTCAGCCTCGACAGGCGCGATGGAAACCCGCCGACGAGCTACCCCTACACAGCCCTGTCCTCCATCAATCTCGTCGGTACCACCGACTTCCACATGACCTATACAGGGCAGTCGGGGGCGGGCGTGACACGGATGTTGCGGAGCAGGTGGTCGCCGCTGATCTTCGCTTTCGCGGTGTGGCAGTTCCCGTCCCACCCTCTCCTGCTCAACGGCCAGTGGCTGCCGTTCGGGCTCGAGGAGTACCTGGAAGGGCAGGGCAAGCCGTGCCGTCCTGCCAGGCAGGTGCTCCAACAGGCCATGGCAAGAAGACGCGGTTGAGCCCGCTCGCGGACGTGACGTCCCTCCGAGCGCCGCGTCCGCCTCTCGCACGAAGCGGCGGCGACTTTCGGCATCCTGGACGAGCCGGGCGTGCAGCGCTTTGACCGCTCCCTGGGCGCCTGAGGGGGCGACGCCCAGGGGGAGGGAGCGGCGTTCTGCGTGCGGGTAGGCGACCGTGATCAGCGGATTTCGCGGAGGGTGACGCCGCCGGAGTCGCGCACCTGCTCGCTCCAGCGGCCGTTCTCACTCCACCGGAGCTTGCGCTGAGGGCCTTGCCGCCAGCCAGGTTCGTGCATGCCGTCCCCTATCGGGTGGCTTCGTCGGCGGAGGTGACTGCCTGGTCGAGGTCGCGTTGTGCGACGGCCGAGTTGCTGACCTTGGCGACGGCGCGTGACTGGTTCAGGCCATAGTTGTTGTTCCACCAGATACGGCCGACCCCCATGATGTAGCCGTCAGTGATGTGCAGCGTGGCGATGTCACTGCGCCCCTTGCTCCATCCGCCGACAGCGGTGGACTGCAGTTGCCCGTTGCAGACGCCGCGCGTCTGACTGGGGCGTGCGCAGTGCTTGAGCTGGATGGTCATGTGCTTGGAATATCCCCACGTCTGGTTGGTGGAGTTGAGGAAGGCGCAGGCGGTGGCGGACCTGGCGTCATAGAAGACGTGGATGTACGCGGCTGTATCGCCTCCTTGGATCTTCACGGGGGTGTGCACGATCGGAGTCCCTCCGCACGGGGATGTCGAGGCGGCTGAGGCGGGGACCGGTACGGCCAGCAACGCGGCGGTGGTGAGCGCGGCGGCGACGGCTGAAAGCATGGTTCCTCCTAATGATCTGGCCCGTAGGGCCGACGGGATGAGAATGTTGATCAATGGCCTATCGCGTCTCGCACACGACGCCTTCCGAGACGCCGTAGAGGGCGCGTTCCGCATGAGACAGGTCCCTGCTCGCTCTGGCACAGACCGCCTTCAGCGCCCGGTCGAGATCGAGCGGGTAGGCGTGCACACCGCCGCTGGAATCCACGCTGCGCAGCGTCCTGCCCCCGTCTCCGAACGCCACGGCCAGCACGTCACCGTCGTGCCGGAACGCCGGCCCGATCGCTGTCCCGGTGGCGATGTCCCAGAGCCTGACGGCGTTGTCGTAACCGCCGGTGGCGAGCAACTTGCCGTCCCCGGTGAATGCGGCCGTGCTGATCCAGTCCTCGGTATGGCCCCGCATGACCGGCCCGGCAGTCCGCCGCGACTGCGGATCCCAGAGGACCACGGAGCCGTCGGCGACGCGCAACAGCGCGTGCTTGCCGTCAGGGGTGAATCCCATGCTCTCCGTGGAGTAGCCGGGCATGCGGAAGCCCTGGGTCGGCTGCCCTTGACAGGTCGACTTCGACGCGGTGAGTGCCACGACGCATACCCCGTCGTCGGGGTGGCCGACGACGATGTTCGCGCCATCGGGTGCGAAGGCCAGGGTCTCGGCGTAGATGTCTTTCACCACATGGGTTTCGCGGCCCGTACGGGTGTCCCACACGTGGACGCTGAGGCCGTTGACCGGCGAACCGTCGTCCACGACGGCGACGGCTGCCGCAAGGGACGTGCCGTCCGCGGAGAAGTCCATGGCCAGGATGTCGCCGCTGCCGGCGGCGGGACTGTCCGACCCGGACCGGTCGTGGGCGAGCGTGTACGTGGCGATGACCCGCCAGGTTGTCGTGTTGATCAGGACGACCTCGGCACCGTCGCCGTTGACCGCGAGCAATCGTCCGTCCGGCGAAAAGCGCAATGGTGGCAGGTAGAGACCGTTGATGGCGGCGGTGAAATCCGGAGAGACCCACGGCTGCCTGAATTCGTGAATCAGCCGTCCTGAGCCGGCGTCCACGACCCGGAGCGCTTTGTCGTTCATGACGGCGAGAAGGCCCCCGTCAGGGCTGAAAGCGGCTGATGTCACCGAACCGATGCGCGCAGTGGCGCGGGTGAGAGGCATGGCGTCCACCGTGCGGAGCTCGCCGTCGCTCATCATCGTCAGCAGGTCACCGCCGGATGTGAAGGCGATCGAGGAGCCGACCGGGTGCTCGAAGGTCTGCAGCACCTCCATCGGCCGCCACCCCTCCTCCTCCCTCGGATTCGGCATGGTGGGGGAGTGCTTGAGGCTGGAGGTTCGGCCCCAGATGACGACCTGCCCGCAGTCTTCGCCGGCAAGGATCTTCGCCGAAGGATCGAAGACCAGCTGCTCTGGCCAGCACTCGTTGGAGCCCGAGTTCATCACTGGCGTCTCGTGCAACGGGAAGGCGGCACGGCCTACCCGTCGGCCCAGCACCCCGCTGGTGACGGTCCACACGTCCACGAAATACGTTCGGGGATCTCCGTCGACGCTGGTGTAGTCCCGCTGTACGGCGAGCAGCCGCCCATCCGGACTGAGCTGTGCGAATCGTGGCACATCGGACCCGCCTGCCCGAGCCTGCGATACGACCCGCCCGGTGCCCGCGTCCGCGACGCCGACCGACGACCCGGATGTGCAACCCACCAGGGTGCCGGCATGCCGTGGCCCCGCGAACACCGCCGGCTTGCCGCACGTGGCCTGGCGCAGCAGCCGGCCGTGGGCGTCAAATCTCAGATCGTTGCGATCCAGCACCCCGTCGCGCCATACAACGGATCGCCCGACCCGCTTGCCGTCCACAGTGCTGTGGATGGTCACGGTGGGTCCGTAGTTGCAGTACTCGTCCTTGCACTCGGCCGTGGCCAGATATCGCCGGTCGGCAGAGAGGAACGCGACACGCACCTTGATCTCGCGCTCGACACCCGGAACGCGGGCGAGCGCCCGCCCGGTGATCCCGTCGCTGATCACGGCGGCGCCATCCTTGATCTCGACGATCGACCTGCCATCCTGGCCCAGTCCTACGGCCTGGGTGGTCCGGCGGACCAGGCTGGGCTGCGCCAGGGATCCGATCAGGGCCTTCCTGGTGTCGGGAAGATCGGTCGTGGTGGCGGCCGCCGCGCTGAGCAGCAGGGCGGCTGTGGGATCCGACTCTCGCAAGGTCTCCGACCTGGCTGCCAGCTGCCGGGCCACGGCCTCATCGCGTTGGCGCTCGAACGCACGGCGGTTGACCTCCATCAGCCCCGCGAAGGTCGCGCTGGCGACGAGGAGCACAGTCAGCACCACGGAGATCAAGCGGCGACGCCGTAACCGGCGTTGCGTCAAGCTCGCGCTACTCGCCAAGAACGCGCGCTCAACAGGCGTCAGTTCCAGGCGGCGGCGAGCGGTGGCCGCCCAGGTGGTCGCTTGTTCGAGCGCTGCTCCCTGGTAGAGGTCGCTTTCCCGGCGACCGTGCAGGTCCCAAGCGCGCGCGGCTTCGCGCAGCCGCTGGTAGGTGGACAGGCCAGGACCCTCATCGGCGATCAGGTCTCTAAGCCGGGGCCATGCTTGGACAAGCGCGAAGTTGGCCAGCGACACGTGGCCGTCGCGCACGTGCAGCACACCGCTGTCAGCCAGCGCGTTCATGGCCGGTTCGATCGTGGTGCCGCCCAGCTCGTTCGGATCGACGCTGCCCACGGAGCCATCTGCATGCACGATGCGGAGCAAGAGCTGATCGGCCGCCCCCTGCTCTTCGGGGGACAGCGTGTCGAATGCGCGCTCGGCGTGCTCGCCAAGGTGCGGATCGACTGCTTCGCCGTGCATCTCGGCAGCGACTCGGCTACCTGCCTGGAGCAGGCTGCCGTCGCCCACCGCTTCGAGCAGGCCGAGCAGCACCTCGCGTGCGGTGGGCCGAGCCTCGGGGTCCTTGGCCAGCGTGGCGGAGACCAGGCCCTTCAGCGGCTCTTCCAGCGCGCTCAGATCGATGTCCTTGCGGAGCACGTCGAATATGGCTGCGGCGACGTGCTGCCGGGCGAACGGCGCCGTGCCGGTGGCGGCGAAAACGACGACCGAGCCCCAGGCGAACATGTCTGCCGCAGGCGTGGGCATGCCGCCCGAAAACAGCTCGGGCGGCATGTATCCGGGCGTGCCCATGATGCCGCGCAGCGTGGTCAGCGAGTTGTCGACGATGCGGGCGATGCCGAAGTCGATGACCCGTGGTCCGTCCGGACCCAGAAGTACGTTGTCCGGCTTGAGGTCGCAGTGGGCCACGCCCGCGTCGTGGATGGCGGCCACCGCGGTGACGATCCCGATCGCGAGCCTGCGCAGGGCCCCTCCTGAGTAGGGGCCGTTGCGAGTGACGGCCTCGCGAAGGCTTGGCCCGTCGACGTACTCGCTGACGATGTACGGCTGCGTCCCGTCGAACTGGGCGTCCAGGATGCGTGCCGTGCAGAAGGGTGCCACCCGGCGTGCTGCCGCCACCTCCTTGGCAACGGGCCTGCCCAGCCCGGCCTCCTCGTGCAGCACTTTGACCGCCACCCGCTCGCCGGCCTTGCCGTACGCCTCGTAGACCACGGCCTGCCCACCGCTGCCCAGACGGCGCGCGATGGCATAGTCGCCGATTCGCTGAGGATCGCTCATGGTCCATAGAGATCCCATGCGCGGGTTCGAGGGGCAACCTGTGAGGTTCAAGGATGGCGGTGGTGGAAGCCGCCGAGGTGCATGCGGATCTCGGCCGGCCGCAGGCGTGCGCCTAGACTCTGCGGAGCTGTGAACTTGTGCCACGACGGAGTTGCCGATGCCCTCGAAACTGAAGCTGACGGCGATCAACCTCGACTGCCCCGATCCCAGGGCGCTGGCCGCGTTCTATCAGCAGGCCACCGGGCTCGAACTCGCCCCCGGGTCCGGTGACGACTTCGTCGGACTCATCCGCGAGGACGGGCTCTGGATCGGCTTCCAGCGGGTCGATGACTACCAGGCGCCGCGCTGGCCCGACCAGAGGGTGCCACAGCAGTTCCACCTCGACTTCGCAGTCGACGACCTTGATGAGGCCGAGGCCCTGGTGCTGGCGTTGGGCGCGGCCAAGCCCGAGTTCCAGCCGGGCGGCGACCGGTGGCGGGTCTTCACCGACCCTGCCGGGCACCCCTTCTGCCTGGCCAGAGGCTGACGTCCGAAGCCGCCGCCCGCAGGTCCTACGGGGCTGCCACTCAGGAAGGCCGCGCCCATCGGCCGATGAGCGCCGTGCTTCACAGGCCGTGGTTTGTCGGCTTTCTGGCAGCTGGCGAGGGCGGGCTACGCCTGCGATGGGGAAGCTGTGACGAAACGGCGGTGAGCGGCGCGGGCCGCTACCTCTCCCACGTGGGGGAGCGCCGCCAGCCAGGCCGCCCCGCCTGCTCCGTCCTGGGCGGTCAGCACCTCGCCTTCCCCCAGCAGTTCCCGTACGGCCGAGCGGACAGGCCCGTGGCTGGTCAGGACGCTGCCCGCCAGGACGATGGGGCCGTCGCGGTGGACCCGTGCGGCGGTGGTGGCGAGGTGTTGCGCCGCCTGCCGCACGATGGAGCGCGCGGCCGGGTCGCCGAGCAGGGCTGCTCGCCCGGTCAGCGGTGCGGCCGCGGCCACGGTCATCCGGTCGGCCTGGGCGTGCCGGACGATCTGGTCGGCCATGCGGCGTGGTGTACCCGACACCCCGTAGTGCCGGACGACCAGCGCCGCCAGCGGCCCCAGGCTCGCGGGGGATCCTGCGGCGTCCAGGGCGTGGACGGAGCTGCGCACGGCGGCGTGGCCGATCCAGAAGCCGCTGCCCTCGTCGCCCAGGAGCCAGCCGAGCCCGTCGGCGACGGCGTCGACCTGCCGTCCGACCATCCGGGCGGCGGCCGCGCCGGTGCCGGACAGCAGCAGCGTGCCATGGGGGGATGGCGTGCCCGCGGCGTAGGCGACGTCCACGTCGCCGAGCATGCGGGGAGCGTGGGGCAGGCCCTCCGAGGTCCAGAGGCGGGCGAGGACATCGGCGAACCCGTCGTCGGCTCCGGACACTCCTGCCACCGTGGCGGCCACGGCGGAGGGGGCGAGGCCGTCGAGCGCGGCGCGGAGCGCGGCGTTGATGGCGGAGGCCGCGGCGGCGCGGCCGTGGGCGGCGGGGTTGCCGGAGCCGGCCGTGCCGTACCCGACGCGTTCGCCGGAGGCGGTGTGCACAGCGACGCGGGTGGACGTGCCGCCCGCGTCGACTCCCGCGAAGAGCATCAGGCCGCCGTGCGCAGCAGCCGCGCGGCGCCCGGCGCCAGGGGGAAGGTGGGGGAGCACGGCTGGTAGGAGCCGGTGGCGGGGTCGAAGACCGCGATGGAGCCGACGCCCAGGGTGACCTCGGTGGGGGAGGAGTGGCCGGCGTTGCAGACGAACAGGTGCCGCGGGCCGTACCGGCCGACGACGGCGTCGCCGGCCAGCACGAGGCCGTCCGCCACGGGCTGGGCGCCCGCGGGGACGGGGCCGGTGTGGCCGGCCGAAACCCACGGCAGGCGCGCCAGCTCCGCGCCCACGGGACGCAGCCAGCGGCGGTTCAGCTCACGCACGGCGGCGTAGCGCGGGGTGGGGACGCCGTCGCCGGACAGGAGCGCGGGCTGGAAGCCTTCGCCGCGCGCCGGGTCCGGTGTCCAGTACGTGAAGTACTGGATGCCGGTGTAGCCGTACGCGAGCGCGGTGTTGACCTGCCAGGCGATCTCGGCGGCGCTCGGCGTGCGGTGGTTGTCGTATCCGAGAGTCTGGACGTACATCCACGCGGGGATCCCGGCGCGCAGCGCGTGCGCGCGGACCAGGGCGAGATCGGCGAAGTAGCCCTCGTCCTCGCCGGAGGACAGGAACGGATAGCGATCGAAGGACAGCAGTGACGGCTTCACCGCGTCCACGAAGGAGCCGACGTAGGCGTCATAGGACCCGACATGGTGGCCGGGAAAGAGGTTCACGTAGGCGAGGTGGCCGCGAGAGCGCACGGCGGAGACGCCGCTCGCCAGCCGTTCGAAGCGGTCGGGATACGGCTCGTCCATGAGACTGACCCCGCGGAACGACCGGTGCCCCGCGTAGTCGTCGATCACCTTGCCGATCAGCGTGTCGATCTGCTCGTCGCAGGCGGGGTCGAGGTCGCGCATGAGGACGTCCACGCGCGGGTCGGACGCCACGAGCACGCCGAGCCCGGCCTCGTCGGCGCAGGTCAGCGCGTGCCTCAGGATGGTGGTGTCGTTGAGGTAGTTGCCGGTGATGATCAGGTCGATCCCGGCCTCGGCGATCTCGCGGTAGCGCGCCTCGGTCGTCTGGTGCGGGGGCGGCGGCCAGAAGGCCGCGATCGTGAAGGTCACAGCGCACCGATCCTGATCCGGCCGGCGTACTGGGCCTGGAGGGCTTCGTTGTGCGCGTCGGCGCCGGGAGTGTTGGCTGACAGGTAGGTGGGCGGGACCGTTCCAGCGGCACTGAGCAGGCCGATCGCCTCGGCGACCATGAGCTGTACGGCCAGCGCCGACGTGATCGAGGAGATGCCGCAGACCGGCCCGTGCTCGGTCTCCAGCACGGCGTCGCCGTACGGGGCGAGGTTGTCGATCACGACGTCGGCCAGTTCGAACAGCCGCAGGCCCGACGGATGCCGCGAGGTGATCATGCTGGTGTGCGCGAGCGACGTGATCGCGATGAGCGGCAGCGAGCGCTTCTTGACCAGCCTGGCCATCTCCACGGTCGAGCCGTTGCCGCCAGAGTTGGAGGCGATCACGAAGGCGTCGGCGGGCTCGATCGTGTGCAGGGCCAGAACCTGGTGTGCGGTGTCCGGATCGCGCTCGGCCAAGGGGTCGACAGCACCGGGATCCGCACCGCCGAGCACCACGGGGTCGCGCAGGGTGAGCCGGTTGGTCGGGATGAGCCCGCCGGCCCGTCCCGCCACCTCCAGCGCCGCCGCCTCGGAGTGTCCGGTGCCGTAGGCGTGGATCACCCCTCCCGCCCGTACGGCGTCGGCGATCAACGCGCCCGCCCGCCTGATGGCGGGTAGCTGGGTGTCCACCAACTCAGCCACGCGTTCTCCGACGATGTCGGTGAACGCCATCACAAGATCCACAAATTGCTCCTCAACGGTTCATGCCGGCGGTGAGTCCGGCGACGATCTGGCGCGTGGCGAGGACGAAGAGGACGACCAGCGGGATCGTCGTCATCACGAGTCCGGCGAAGAGCGTCCCCCAGTCGTTCTGGAACTCGCCGAAGAAGTGGGTGAGGCCGACGGAAAGGGTCAGCTTGGTCTCGTCGCGCATCAGGACGAGCGGGTAGAAGAAGTCATTCCACAAGGGCACGAACTGGAAGACGACCACGGTCGCCACCGCCGGCCGTACCAGGGGCAGCATCACGTGCCAGAACGTCGCGAACGGCCCTGCGCCGTCCAGCGAGGCGGCCTCGTCGAGCTCGTGCGGAAGCTGGCGGAAGAACGCGGTGAGCACGAAGACGTTGAACGGAATCGACCCGGCCGCGTAGACGAGGATCAGGCCCACCAGCGAGTCGACCAGGCCGAGGCTCTCCAGCAGGTAGAGCAGCGGCAGCACACCGAGATGCGCGGGCAGTGTCATCCCGGAGATGAAGTAGGCGGTGAACAGGCTGCGCCCGCCGAAGACGCTGCGCCCCAGCGGATAGGCGGCCAGCAGCGACACCACCGCGCCGAGCAGGACCGCCGAGACGACGACGATGACGGAGTTGACGACGTAGGTGGAGAATGAGGCCTCTGTCCACGCCTTGACGTAGTTGCCCAGCGGTAACCCGTTGGGCAGGCCGAGCGGGTCGTCGAAGATCTCGCTGGTCTGGCGGAACGAGCTGAGCACCATGACGAACAGCGGCGTCATGGACAGCACGGCGTACCCCCACAGGAGCGCCTTGATCGAGAGCGCCTTCACGACCTCCTCCTCAGGACGCGTTCGAGCAGGAGGGTCGAGCCGAAGATGAAGGTGAACATGAAGACCGCCAGGGCCGAGGAGGTACCGAGGGCGTTGACGTCGCCCGAGGCGAACGCCGCCCGGTAGAACAGCAGGCCGAGCACGTCGGTCGCGCCGGCAGGGGCGCCGTTGGACCCGCCGAGGGCGTAGATGAGGGCGAAGGTGTTCATGCTGCCGATGAAGCTGAGGATGGTGATCGTGGCCATCGCCGGGCGCAGCAGCGGCAGCGTGATGTGCCGGAAGACCTCCCAGGCGGTCGCCCCGTCGGTCCTGGCCGCCTCGCCGTACTCCTGGGGGATGCCGCCGAGGGCGGCGCTGAAGAGCAGCATCGGGAAGCCGACCCACTGCCAGGAGGTGATCAGGATGACGGTCGGCAGCGCGGTCGACGGGTCGCCGAGCCACGGCATGGCCAGCCCCGCCGGCCGCAGCAGCGCGTTGACCGGCCCGAACGTCGGGCTGAGCAGCAGCGTCCACAGATAGCCGATGACCAGCGGGTTGACCAGGTACGGCAGCGCGAACATGGTCTGCAGCGCCCGTTTGCCCCGCCGTACCCGCGACAGGGCGAGGGCGAAGGCGAGACCGAGCGTGTTCTGCACGAGCATCGTCCCGGCGAACAGCAGGGCGTTGTGGCCGAGCGCCGCCAGGAGTTGGTTCAGGAACTCCCCGGTGAGCAGCCCCGCATAGTTGGCGAAGCCGACGAAGGTGTCGCGCAGCGTGCCCTTCCAGGAGAACACGCTGTAGGTCAGGCCGGTGAAGAGCGGATAGACGACGAAGAGGGAGTACAGCACGAAGGCGGGGATCAGGAACAGGTAGGACGATCCCCGCCGGGTGATCAGAGCCATGTGGAAACGCTCTTGTCGAGCTGCGCGGCCGCCTCCTGGGCGGTGATCCTGCCCAGGAGCATCTCCTGCAGTGACTTGGAGAACACGGCCTGCGAGGAGGGGTTGCCGTAGGCGAACTCGTTCATGAAGTAGGCGGCGCCGTGCTGCCCGAATCCGCTGGCGACCTCGTTGAGCAGGGCGTCCTTGGGCTTGACGCCCGGCACGGCGGAGAAGATACGCAGGGTGTCGGTGTAGAGCTGGCCGTAGTCCTTGGTGGCCAGCCACGCCGCGAACTTCAGCGCCTCGGCCTTGTGCCTGGTCTTGACGTTGATGCCGTAGGAGCCGTCGGTGAAGCCGGGCATGAGGCCCGGGCCCTTCTGGGCCGGCGGGGTGAAGACGCCCAGGTCGACGTCCTTGGCGTTCTCGCCGAAGAAGTTGAGCTCCCACAGGCCGCCGGGGAACATCGCCGCCTTGCCGGAGGAGAACAGGATCTGCGCGTCGGTGTAGGAGACGCCCGCCACGTCGTCGGGGAAGTACGGCTTGAGCTTGTTGAGCTTGTCGATGCCCGCCACGAAGGCCGGGTCGGTGAACTTCTTCTGCTTGGCCTTGACCGCCTTGAGGAAGTCGTCGCCGCCCCAGTCGGCGGTGCCGAAGATGCCGGCCACGATGGGCAGCATCCAGTCGTCCTTGCCGCCGAACGCGAACGGGACGACCTTCTTGGCCTTCAACTTCTCGGCGGCCGCGATCATGTCGTCCCACGTCTGCGGTGGGGTGATGCCGTTGTCGGCGAAGATCTTCTTGTTGTAGATCACCTGGAGGGTCTGGATGGCGAACGGCACGCCGTACACCTTGCCGTCCTTGTCGCCCTTGGCGGCGCGCAGGACGCCTTCGTCGAAGTCCTTCAGACCTGGTACGTCGCTCGTCTCCAGCGGCATCAGCCTGCCCGCCTCGACGAGCGGCTGCAGGTTGGCGCCCGCGCGCAGCCAGGCCAGGTCGGGGCCGCTGTCTCCGGCGAGGCCCGTGGACAGGATCGTGTCGTACTCGGTGGCGGTGGTGAAGGAGCGGGCGTCGATGTCGACGCCGGGGTTGAGCTTCTCGTACTCGGCGAACATCTTGTCGTAGTTCGCCTCGGGTCCCCATCCCCAGACGGAAAGGGTGATCTTGTCGGTCTGCTTGGCGGCGGTGCTGCTTGGGGCGCACGCGGTGACGGCGAGGAGGAGGGCGGCCGTGAGGGGGGCCAGTCGCATGGGGGGGCTCCTGGGGTCAGCGTTGGGGCAGGCGGTGCTTGGCGACCGCTTCCGTGGCGGCGGTCAGCAGGTGGGCGCTGGTCTGGTGGGTGCGCTGGACCACGCCGATGTAGAGGCAGTCCAGGACGAGCATCTGGGTGTGACGGGCGGCCACGCCGCCGGCGCGGAAGGGGGTGTCCTGTGCGGCGGTGGTCAGCACGATGTCGGCAGCCTCGGCGAGCGGGCTGCGGGGGAAGTTGGTGAGCGCGATCGTGGTGGCGCCGCGCTGTTTGGCGATGGTCAGGGGCTCGACGACCTCGGCCGTGGTACCCGAGTGGGAGATGCCGATCGCCACGTCGCGGTGGTCGCGCGCGTTGGCGCTGCAGACGGCGCTGTGCACGTCGGTCCACAGGGCGCAGGGCCTGCCGATGGCGTGCAGCCTGAGGTGGAGATCCATGGCGACGCCCCCGCTGCCTGAGACGGCGAAGAAGTCGGTGAACCTGGCCCTGACCAGTGCGTTGACGGCGCGGTCCACGGCCGCGAGATCGAGCTGGGCCGCCGTCTCCTCCATGGCGCGGATGTCGCTGGTCAGCAGGCTGCGCAGCACCATGCTCGCGGGGTCGTCCGGCGAGAAGGCGATGAGCGCCGTGTCGTGCGTCGTCGCCTTGGTACGTCCGAGCTCCGCCGCCAGCGCCAGCCTGAGCTCTGGGTAGCCCGCCAGGCCCAGCTCGCGGCAGAAGCGGGTGATCGTGGTCAGCGAGGTGGCGCAGCGTTCGGCCAGCTCGGTGATGGTGGAGGCGGCCACGGTCGCCGGGTCGGCGAGGATCG
The DNA here is from genome assembly GCF_040300065.1 of Nonomuraea sp. NPDC000554. Lineage (NCBI taxonomy): Bacteria > Bacillati > Actinomycetota > Actinomycetes > Streptosporangiales > Streptosporangiaceae > Nonomuraea > Nonomuraea sp. NPDC000554. The sequence continues at coordinate 12,556 of NZ_JBEPDC010000040.1, forward strand.
TCTCGCCGACGCGCTGTTGTGCCGCGGTCAGGGTGGGCTCGATCCCGCGGATGCGAGCGAGGATCCCCGTGGCGGTAGGTGAATTATTCTCAGCTGGCGCGGCCATGCGAGGAAATTTCCCCTACATGCACCTTTCATGTCAAGAGTTCACCTGCAAGGCCGCCTGTGCTATGTGAATGATTCACCGAATGGATCTCGGGCGACGTGAGTCTTTACTTTTCCGGGCGCCCCTGTCTACGCTCCCCCGGGACGAACCCCTCCCGAAGGGACGCACATGCGCAACCTTCTCGCCGCGCTCGTGCTCGGCGGCACCGCACTGCTTCCGGCCAGGGCCGACGCGGTCGACATCCAGTTACTCGCGATCAACGACTTCCACTCCGGCTTCCCCTCCAGCTTCGGCATGACCCCGTCCGGCCCGGTGGAGGCCGGGGGCGCCGAGTACCTGGCCGCTCACCTCGACCGCCTGCAGAAGGAGAACCCGGACGGCACACTGCGGCTGTCCGCCGGGGACAACATCTCCTCCAGCACGCTCAACGCCACCGCGATCCACGACGAGGCCGGAATCGCGGCCCTGTCGAAGATGCGCCTGGACGCCTCCAGCCTCGGCAACCACGAGTTCGACGAGGGCCTGACGGAGCTGCGCCGCATGGAGAAGGGTGGCTGCCACCCCATCGACGGCTGCGCTCTCCCCGGCTTCAAGGGCGCGTCGTTCCCCTACCTGGGTGCCAACGTGGTCGACACCACGACGGGCAAGCCCGCTTTCGCGCCCTACATCGTCAAGGAGCTGAAAGGCGTCAAGGTCGGCGTCATCGGGCTCGACTACAAGAACGCGCTGCGCGAGGCCCCCGGCCCGACCACACCGCTGGACGTCGAGGACGAGGCCGAGACGGCCAACGCCTACGTCGCCGAGCTCAAGGCCAAGGGCGTGCGCACCATCGTCGTCCTGATCCACCAGGGTGGCGGGCAGAGCGGCGGCGGCCTGCCCAACCAGTGCAACAACCTGAGCGGTGCGATCAAGGACATCGTCGCCAAGCTCGACCCCGAGGTCGACGCGGTGATCTCCGGCCACACGCACAACCCCTACATCTGCACGATCAACGGCATCCCCGTCACGCAGACCTCGGGTCACACGCGCGAGCTCACCCGGATCAAGCTCACGATCGACCCCGCCACCGGCAATCCGACCTCGTCCGCGGCTGAGAACATCACCGTCACCCACGACATCAAGCCCGACGCGGAGATCGCCGCGCTGCGCCGCAAGGCGGACGAGATCGGCCAGCGCCTGCTTGATCGGCCCGTCGGCCTGCTCAGCCGCGACCTCACCCAGGTCAGGAACACCGCGGGCGAGTCCACGATCGGCCACGCCCTGGCCGACGCCCGGCTCTTCGCCACGTCACCGGCCGACAAGGGCGGCGCCCAGATCGCCATCCAGCCTCCGTACGGCGGAGGCATCGCCGGTGACCTTCTCGTCCAGCCGTACGGCAACAACATGCCGAACGTGGTCACCCACGGTCAGGCGCTGCGGGTGCAGCCGTTCAGCAACATGCTGGTCACCATGACCCTGACGGGAACCCAGGTGGAAAGGCTGCTGGAGCAGCAGTGGTGCGGCCAGGGCACCGCCCGCGTCCTCGGCGTGTCCAAGGGCCTCACCTACACCTACGACAACGCCAAGCCGGCCTGCGACAAGATCGACCCGGCGACCATCAAGCTCAACGGCGCCGTGGTCGACCCTGCCGGCAAGTACCGCCTGACGGCCAACTCCTTCATCGCCACCGGCGGCGACGGGTTCAGCGTCCTGACCGAGGGCACCGAGCGGGTGGAGAAGGTCCGCGACATCGAGGCGTTCGAGTCCTACATCCGCGCCAACAGCCCCCTGCAGGTGCCCGCGCTCGGACGCGTCTCCCGGCTGAACTGAGCGCTCCTGACCCGATGACGAGGGCGGTGCCACTGCCGCCCTCTCATCCGCCCTTGTCACGACCGCTATGGTCATCATCGGGCACCCCTGACGTCGTGGTTGGCCTGGGCTCGTCCGGCACAGGCTTCGACGCGCTGTTGGCTATGCGCCCGATGGGTTGTGGCCGGCCGCGTACACCCAGCCGTGCAGTCCGGACGCGAGCGGTACCAGGGCGCGCTGGTAGTCGTCGACCTCGTAGGCGTCAGCCGCGGTGAGCTCGTCCTCGGTGAGGCGGAGCGCGGTTCCGTCGACGACGTCGGCCGCGTCGCCGGTGGCTTCCAGGATCGGATGGTGCGTGGCGCCGCTGACCGCGATGACCTGCGGATCGGTGATTTCCACAGTGGACAGCCGGTAGCCGGGCAGGCGGTCGGGAGTGCCCGCGACCTCGCGTCCGAACACCGACAGCTGCACCTCCCGCTGGCGCAGCGTGCCGTAGGAGAACAGAACGACAGAGTGATCGACCATGTGGCCATCATTCCGGAGCGATGATCGCCGTTCTTGGGCGGGGTCGTCAGTACACGTCGCCGGGACGGGCCGGCGGAAGTGGTGGTGGGCTGGACGTACCCGGGAACGGCGGAGCGCTCGGCCGGCCCGATGACGTCGAACGCGCTCACCAGGCGAGCTGGTCGCCGAGCCGCAACCGCAGCCACAGCACCAGACGCTCGTCCGGGTCGGCGAGATCGAACCCGAAGATCTCCTCGGCGCGGGAAAGCCGGTACCGGATCGTGTTCGGGTGCACGGACAGCCGATGGGAGGCGGCCGCGATATCGCTGTTGGCGTCCAGGTAGGCGAGGATGGTGGACGCATAGGTGGTGCCGTGCTCGAGATCGTGGGCGCGGACCGCCGGCCCGAGCCTGCGGGGCAGCGCCTCGTGCGCGGCCAGTATCTGGGCCAGCGCGGACAGCGTCGCGCTGGCCCACACCTCGTCGATGGTGGCCACCTGGCACGGTTCCGGGTCACCCGGCCGGTCGGTGAGTGCGCGCAGGACGAGATCCGCGTCGGCCCGTGAGCTCGCGATCGAGCGCAGCCCCTGGACGAGCGAGCCGAGTCCGGCCTGGACGGGCACCCGCAGCGCACCGTGGGCTCGCCGGGCGATGTCGGCGACGAGTTCGCGGTGCGCGTTCGGCGAAGGCCCGCGCGGCAGCAGCGCATAGACCGTTCCGTCGATCAACGCACAGCCGCTCCTGCCGTAGTGGGCCTCGCAGTGCAGGCTCACCAAGTCGGCGAGCCGGGTGGCCGCGTGTGCCGCCATGACATCGTCGGCATCACTCGGGGTGACGGTGAACGCGGCCACCGCGACGGGCAGGTTCGGGTCCAGACCGAGCTGTGTGGCCACCGCGGTGACACTGCTCGGGTCGGCGAGCAGCCGCCGTAACAGGTCGGCGCGCCTGCGTCGCACGGCGTCGACCGCGGTACGGGCCGCGAGCAGGTGCAGCGAGACGATGTCCGCCACGTCGGCAAGGGCCTGTTCGGCAGCGGAGTCCAGGCCGTCCTCGGCATCGACGACCCAGATCGACCCCAGTTCCTCGCTTCCCGCGCGGACCGCGACACCGAGACGAGGAAGGCCGCCGGGAACGGCTGGGAACCGGCAGGTGCGCCCCACCTGGACGAGCGCGCGGTACTGCCCGTCGTAGTACGGCCCGTCCGGCACCTGGAGGCCGAGGATGCCCTGGCGGCGGCCCTCATCGATGGCCTGGCCGCGCAGAGTCGAGTACGCAAGGATGCGCCGGTGCGGATCCTCGATCACCGTGGCGCCTCCCACCATCCCCGCGATCGCGTTGGCCAAGGCGAAAAGATCGCCGATGGCCGGGGCGGCCGCGGCCCGCGCGAAACGCGCTGTGGAGGCGAGGGCTGAGGAGATCATGGCGTCCAGGTGGTGCCAGGCCACGGCCTCGTCGGCGGCGAGCAGCACGATTCCGGACCGCTGCGCGGCTTCCACCAGCTCGGTGACCGGCTCGCCGAACCTTTTCACCACCAGGCAGGTGTACCCGAGCTCGGCCGCCGAGGCGACGAGCTCCTTCGCCTGCGCTTCGGCCGTCCCTACGCCGACGGAGAGCAGGATCGCGTCCCTGACGGGTGGAAGCGGGGCTCGCCGCTCGAAGATGAGCACGCCCGAGACCGGTACCGGCCTTTCCGGCAGTACGGTCAACGGCCGCAGCAGCGAAGAGCCCAACGCATCGAGGACCTGTCCGAGATCGGGTACTCCGGTATCGAGCATCCTCACCTCATTAGCCAGTCTTACAAGACATTCGCGGAATCTCTGGACGGGCACGGAATGCACGCGGTCAGTACAGACGCGACGCTGTCAGCATGCACGTTCCAGCAAGCGTGCCGCGGGCAGCCTCTGCGACCGTACCCGCCCCGGCCCAGACGAGCGCAACCGAAACCGCCATGCGCGCCGCGGCCCGTGCGGGTGTCCGGATCCAGCCGGCCGAGGACCTCACCGACGCGTTCCAACTCGACGACGGCTGCCTGCCTGTTCCAGACCGACCGGGCAGCGGCGTGACCGGGGTTACGCCGCACGGTGAAAGGAGACATCATGCGAGGTAGGACGAGTGCTGTCGTGGCCTTGGCGGTCACGGCCTCTCTGGTGGCGGCGCCTGCCGCGTCCGCCACGACATCCCCATGTGACACCAAGCCCATCCAGACAGCGCTGAAGGCGCTGGAGAGTGTCGGCGCAGGGATCGCCGTGACGGTGCAGAGTCCGAGCTGCGGCGTCTGGAACGGCGGCGTCGGCCTCGCCGACCGCAGGACGGGCCGTAAGGTCGTCGGCAATGAGCACAGCCGTATCGGCAGCGATACCAAGACCTGGACGGCCACGGTCGTGCTCCAGCTCGTCGGCGAAGGCAAGATCAAGCTCGATGACACCGTCGACCACTACCTGCCCGGCCTCATCCGCACCAAGCGCTACGATGGGCGCAAGATCACGATCCGGCAGCTTCTGCAGCACACCAGTGGCCTGCCCGACTATCTGGACGCGCCGTTCTGGGACGACGAGGAGGCGCACCGCTGGGATCACATCGAGCCCTTACAGACGGTGCAGCAGGCGCTGCCTCTGCCCAAGCCCGACAGGGCTCCGTCGGGCTTCGCCTACGCCAACACCAACTACAACCTGGCCGGGCTGATCGTCACGAAGGTCACCGGTCGCAGCATCGGCACCGAGATCAACCAGCGGATCATCAAGCGCCTCGGGCTTCGTGAGACCTCCTGGCCTGGCGACCAGACCACGATCCCCAAGCCGGATCTGCGGAGCTACGTGAAGCAGTCCGGGACTCTGGTGGACAAGACGGAATGGAACACCTCAGAGGCCGACGCATCGGGTGAGCTGATCTCCACCGGTGCCGACGCGACCGCCTTCTGGACCGCGCTGATGACCGGGAAGCTGCTGGCCCCAGCCCAGCTCGCCGAGATGAAACAGACCATTCTGGACGACTATGGCAAGGACTACGGCCTGGGAATCGAGGGCTATCGGCCCGCCCCGGGCCTCGTCGCCTGGGGACACAGCGGCAGTATGGCCAGCGGCCACAAGTTCAGGAACGCTGTCACCGATGACGGCCAACGGGCCGTGACCCTGCTGATCGGCACGGACGCCTTCAACTCGGACGAGGTTGAATCCGTCATCGGCAATCTCATCCGCGACCTCCGCTGACCGGAACCTCCTTCACCGCCAGGAGGCGCGGCGCGCTCCCCCCGCAATCGCCTGATCGTGCCCTGGCTGTCAGGCGGTGCGCAGACGCTTTCCAAAGGAACCGACCTGTGCGCCTCGATGCGCCGATACTCGGCCAGGGGCCAAGGCGCTCGACGGGCACGCCAGGTATTCAGCGGCGTTCAGGTTCGCTTCAGCATGTGCTCGCGACAGTGCAGCCCCATGACCAACACCCGAGTGCCGCTCATCATCGCCGCGGCCCTATCCGCCTCACTCCTGGTGGCCCTCACCGGTTGCGCCTCGTCCGGAGGGCCCCAGCCATCGGCCGCGCCCTCCGCGCCCTCCGCCAACCAGCAGCGCCAGAGCCAGGCTCAGCTCGCCACCTGCATGAAGAGCAAGGGCTTCACCTACCATCCGATCGTCTCCCTGCCGGAGCTGCCGGAGGCCGTCAAGCAGGAGATGTCCGGCGATTACCCAGCGATGAAGACATATCGCAGCAAATACGGCTTCGGGCTCGCCGCCTCCTTCGTCTACCCCAACGACGGGGTCGGCCGGATGGCCCGCGTCATGGGCGCGGGCAACACCGGCGACGACCCCAACGCGAAGGTCATCGCCGGGCTGTCCAAGCCGCAGCAGGAGGCGTACTTCAAGGCGATGAACGCCTGCACGCTCGAAATGATCAACAAGGCCACCGGCAAGAAGCTGAAGTCGATGGAGGAGGCGTCCAAGGCCCAGAGCGAGATGGTGAAGCAGATCATCAGCCGCGAGATCGACGGCGATCCGAAGTTGGTGGAGCTGGCGAGCGCGTTCGCCGACTGCCTCAAGGGCAAGGGCTACCGGGTCTCCTCTCAGAGCCCCTCTCGCATCGTTGGCAGCACCGAGCAGCCGTTCATGACCGAGCTCGGCAAGCTCGGCCAGAACCCCACGGCCGACGAGGCGCGGCCCCTGCTGCAACGCGAGATCAAAGCGGCCCTGGACGACCTGGAGTGCGGCAAGGAGTTCTACGCCGTCTACCGGCCCAAGGCCAACGAGGTCTACGCCCGCGCCCAGCTCTTCCCCGGTCTGGCCATGGCCATGACCACCGAGCGATAGCGTGCGCAGATCCAGAGTGCTCGCCCTCATCGTGGCGGGAGTGCTGGTGATCGCGGGTGCGGGCTGGGTGGTCGGCTCCCGGCTGCGTTCCCCGGCCCACGAGGCGGCCGCGCGCCAACCGCCCAAGCCCTCCCTGGTCACCGCGCCGGTCGAGCGGCGCAAGCTCACCAGCACCGTCACGGTCAGCGGCACGCTCACGTACGGCTCTCCGCTGCCGGTCACGCTGGCCGGAATGGTCGGCGGAGCGAACGGCGGGGCCAACGGCACGCCGCAACGCGTCACCACGGCTCCCGATCCCGGGCCGATCCGCGAGGGCGACGTGCTGATGCAGGTCAACGGGCGGCCGGTCTTCGCCCTGCAGGGGAAGCGCCCGATGTACCGCCCGCTCGTGCCCGGCACCGAGGGCGACGACGTCAAGCAGCTCCAGCGTGCCTTGCGAGTGAAGACGACCGGCGTCTTCGACGCGGCCACCGTGGCGGCGGTGAAACGCTGGTACGCCAAGCGCGGCTACCGGGCGCAGGAACCCGACCTGGAATCCCGCAAGAGCCTGCAGCAGCTGCGCCAAGCCGTACAGACCGCGGAGGAGACCCTGGCGGCCGACCGCAAGGCTCTGGACGAGGGTCTCGACGTGCGGCCGCTCCGGCTCCGCCACGACAACGCCCGCCGTGACCTGCGGGAGGCCGAGAAGGCGCTGGCAGAGGCGCAGGAGATCACGCCCGAGCAGGAGACCCAGCTGGCCTCGTTGCAGCGTGCCGTACGAGCTGCCGAGGAGCAGGTCCTCGCGGCCGAGCAGGCGCTGGCGGAGGCCAGGAAACCGGCACCCACGCCGACCATGACCCCGGCTCCCACGCCCAGCGCGGTGGACACGAGCCTGCTGGAGATGAAGCTGGCCAACGCCCGGCAGGACCTCTACGACGCCCAGCAGGCGGTGGCCGCCTACGAGGAGCAGGTCCGCGTCGACCGGGACAAGCGGCTGGAGGAGCTGCGCAAGGCGGTACGCACCGCGAAGGAGGCCGAGGCCACCGCCGCCCAGGCGCTGAGCCGGGCCAGGAAGGTCTCGCCGCTGCGGCAGAAGGTCACGCACAGCACCGCCAATCTGGCCGATGCCCGGACCATGCTGGCCGAGTTCCGCAAGACCTACGGCGTGAGCGTGCCGGCAGGCGAGATCGTCTTCCTGCCGAAGCTGCCCGCCCGCATCGACAAGGCGGAGGTCAAGCCGGGCGGCACCATCGAGGGCAAGGTCGCCACCGTGACCAGCTCCACCTTCGCGGTCAGCGGGTCGGTCGAAGCCAAGGAGGCCAAGCTGCTGCGCTCCGGTCAGAAGGCGAGCATGGAGACCATGGACGGCACCCAGCTGCCCGCCACGCTGACCGCGACCGGTGAGGAGGCCCGCCAGACTCCGGAGGAGGGCAAGAACGGGCAGAAGGGCGAGTCGGACACCGGCTCGGTGCCCATCCTGCTCACGCCCGGCTCGGCCAAGGGGCTCAAGTCCCTGGTCGGCTCGCCGATGACGGTGCGGATCTCGGTCGGCTCGACCGACGGCGAGGTGCTGGCCGTCCCGGTGGCCGCTGTGATCACGTCCGCCGACGGCCGGCCGCGGGTCAGGGTCGCGCTGGACGCCGACCGTTCCCGCGAGGTCGAGGTGCGCACCGGGCTGACCGCCGACGGCGACGTGGAGGTCACACCGGCGCGCGCGGGCGAGCTCAAGGAGGGCGACCGGGTCGTGGTGAGCGATGCCTGAGCCCGTCATCGAGTTGAGCGGCGTCTGCCGCGACTTCCCCACCGATCCGCCGGTGCGCGCGCTGGCCGACGTGGACCTGCGCGTCGACCCGGGTGACTACGTCGCCATCGTCGGGCCGTCCGGCTCCGGCAAGTCCACCCTCCTCAACATCCTCGGACTGCTCGACCGGCCGACCTCCGGCTCCTACCGCCTCGATGGCGTCGAGACCACGGCGCTGCGCGACGGCGGGCGGACCCGGCTGCGCGGCACCCGCATCGGCTTCGTCTTCCAGTCCTTCCACCTGCTGTCCCACCGGACGGTCGTGGAGAACGTGATGCTGGCCGAGGTGTACGGCCCGCATCCGCGAAGCGGCCGGCGGGCACGGGCCGAGCAGGCGCTGGAGCAGGTGGGCCTGGGGCACCGTGTCGGCTTCGTCCCCGACCGGCTGTCGGGCGGCGAGCGCCAGCGCGTGGCCATCGCCCGCGCCCTGATGGCCAAGCCCGCCCTGCTGCTGTGCGACGAGCCGACCGGCAACCTCGACAGCCGCAACACCGAGGCCATCCTCGACCTGTTCAACGGCCTGCGCGCCGACGGCCTGACCATCCTGGTGATCACGCACGAGGACGAGGTGAGCGCCCGGGCCCAACGCCGGGTCCGGATCACTGACGGGGTGCTCCGTGAAGCTCCGTGACCTGTGGGCCGAGTCCCTGGCCGGGATGCTCGCCCGCCCGGTGCGCTCGGCGCTGACCACCCTCGGCACCGTCCTGGGCATCACCACGCTGGTGGTCACCCTGGGCATCGCGGCGACCGCGGGCAACCAGATCGTCGGCCGCTTCGACGAGCTGCTGGCCACCAGCATCACCGTCGAGGTGCCGCGCGGGGGCCACCACCCCCTGGTGTCCTGGGAGGCGGCCGGCGAACTGCGGCGCCTGCGCGGCGTGACGTCGGCGACGGCGCTGGCGCAGAACGACGGGAGCTCCAATCTCGTCGTGACCGCCAACAACCTGCTCGACCCGACCAGGGTGGCCGGGCAGACCCTCGCGGTCGTCGCGGCCACCCCCGACCTCCCGGCGACCACCCACGGCCGGATGCTGGCCGGACGCTTCTACGACGCCGGCCACGTCGCCCGCCGCGACCGCGTGGTCGTGCTGGGGGAGCAGGCCGCCGCCATGCTCGGCATCACCAGCCTGGAGCACGCGCCCGCCGTGTTCATCAAGGACCGCGCCTACACCGTCATCGGCATCATCGGCGGCCTTCGGCGCGAGCAGATCCTGGCCAGCGCGGTCCTCGTCCCGCCCGCGCTCGGCCCCGACTTCGGGCTGAAGGACGTCACCCGCGTCCTGGTCGCCACCCAGCTGGGCGCCGCCGAGCTGATCGCCCGCCAGGCGCCGCTCGCGCTCAGCCCCAACCGCAGCGGTGAACTGCAGGTGATCGCCCCGCCCAGCCCCAAGCGGGCGCGCGACGGCGCCCAGGACGACGTCAACGGCCTCTTCCTCGTCCTCGGCCTGGTCTCCCTGGTCGTCGGCGCGGTGGGCATCGCCAACGTCACCCTGGTCACCGTCATGGAGCGGGTCGCCGAGATCGGCCTGCGCCGCTCCCTGGGCGCGGCCCGCCGCCACATCGCCGCCCAGTTCCTGCTGGAATCCAGCCTGATCGGCCTGACCGGCGGGGTGATCGGGGCCAGCCTGGGCATGGTGGCCGTCGTCGCGGTGGCGGCCGTGCGTCAGTGGACCCCGGTCCTGGATGTACGGCTGGCGCTGGCCGCGCCCGTGGCGGGTGCGCTGGTGGGGCTCCTGGCGGGCCTGTATCCGGCGCTGCGCGCGGCCCGCATGGAACCGGTCGACGCACTGCGCTGAGCTTTGTGGCACGGCTGGCCGTGCCACAAAGCCCTCCTCGACAACATGATCCCGGACTCCGGACCGGAGCGGTGGGGCAGCAGGTGCTGGACGCCCTCGCTGTCCTCCTGAGTCAGGGGATCAGCTCAGCAGGAGCGGGCGCACGGTGTTCCAGCAGTCCATGTCTGCGGCGTTGAGTAGTCCCGGACGCGGGTCAGCCGGCCGATAGGGGCTGCCGTCCGGGCGGCGCGCGACACCGCCCGCCTCGGTCAGCAGCAGGACGCCGGGGGCGTGATCCCAGGGCAGGGTCCGTTGGAACAGGACGAAGTCCTGCTCGCCGTCCAGCAGCCGGGGATAGTCCACGCCCGCGCAGCCGGTGCCCGGCCCCAGGGCGGCGAATCGAGGTGCTGCAGCCTCGACCTGTGCCTTGGCCGGCGGATCGAGGAACCTGGTGAGAGCGGCCCCGCGTAGCGCCGCCGGATCGCTGGGAGCAGGCTCCCTGCGCACCCGAACCCCGTCACGCCAGGCCCCCGACCCTCGCTCGGCCACATAGACGCAGCCTTCGGCCGGCCGCACGATCCACGCCGCCACTGTCTCCCCGTCGCGCACCAGGGCCGCCATGACCGCGTACTCGGAGCGCCCGGCAACGAAATTCGCCGTTCCGTCCAGCGGATCGACAAGCCAGGCTGCCGGGGCCGCACGTAGGGCCATGAGCAGCCGAGGATCGCCGGCGGCCGCCTCCTCGCCGACAACCGGGGCATCCACCACGCCGCGCAGCCGACGGCTGATCAACTCCTCGGCCTCACGGTCGGCCACGGTGACCACCTCGCCAGGCGACTTCTCGGCAACCTCTCCATCGGCCAGCGCCCGAAACCGGGGCAGGATCGCGATCTCGGCGGCGTCGATCAGTATCTCGGTCACCTTGTTGATCCACATGGTCACGACCATAACCCTGACGTCCTCACCCGGACCCTGGACGTAGCGCAGCGCGCATTCCCTGTTCCCGCAGCCACGAGGTGCCGGCCGGTGGCTCCCGGAAGGAGCTCGCAATGCTCCCAGGGCCGTGGCGTGACGGGGATGCCATAGCGTCGAGGCCCACTGCGAGGTGATCTCGCGTGCGACTGGTCTGGAGGGGACGTATGACGGTGACAGCGTTTGACGAGTCCGAGCGCCGGGCGTGGGCGGGACAGGCCGCTGCCTACGCACGCAGCTTCGCCGAGCTCTGCGCCTATCCTGTGGCCAGGCTGCTCGATGCCGCTGAGGTCCAGGAGGGAACCCGACTCCTCGATGTGGGGACAGGCACCGGTAACGCCGCCCTGGCCGCCTGCGAGCGGGGAGCGAAGGTGACGGCCGTGGACGCCGAACCTGGCATGGTCGCGTTCGCCGCACAGGCCGCCCCAACAGTTGACGTGCGGCTCGCCGCACTGCCCGACCTTCCCTTCGCAGATGACGAGTTCGACGCTGTGGTCGGCAATTTCGTCCTCAACCATGTCGGGCGTCCTCGGGCGGCCCTGGCGGAGCTGCGTCGGCTAACGCGTCCTGGCGGGCGGATAGCGGTGACCATCTGGGCGGTCCCCGCAGCCGCCGGACAGGCTCTGCTCGGGCGGGCCGTCCAGGCGGCGGGTGTCACCCGTCCTGCCCATCTGCCCGCTCTTTCTCCTGAAGACGACTTCCCGCGTACCGAACAGGGCTTCGCCACGCTGCTGGACGAGGTGGGCCTGGTGGATGTCTCCTGTGACACCCTTGTCTGGAATCATCGAGCGACTCCCGAAGAGTGGTGGAGCGGCCCGGCTGCTGGGGTAGCGACGATCGGGCAGATCGTGACTGGTCAACCATCTGCCGTCATCTCGGAGACAAGAACCGCTACGACTCGCTGTGTGCGGAGTTCACCGGCCCGGACGGTGTGTTGGCGCTGCCTCACGCAGCCCTGATGGCGTACGGCCGGGTATGAAGATCCGCACTATCAGCTTGGGAATCACCTGGATCATGCGCTGTAGGGGTGCTGACCTTTCGACGACATCCACCCGCCTACGGCCTTCAGCCACAGCAGGCGATCATCCCGAATCCGGAGTGCCCTTGCCGGGGGGCCTTGGATGATCGGGGGCCTGGAGGTCACGCTCAGGGCATGCGATCATCGTGCTCATGACGTCGATCAGAAAGGGCCATGCCGCGTAGGCGCCCTTCCGAGGTCCGTACGCGAGGATCGGCGTGCGGCACCCACAGAGCTTTGATCCATCATGTTCCCGGGCTTGGCCGTCGTCCCATGGCCGCGGTGATCGCCCTCGAACACACCCGGATGCGGCCGGGCGAGATAGCGGCGGCCCTGATGGCTTGGCAAGGGGTGGCCCTGGTCGGGACCGCTGACCGTCTGTTCAGTAGGTGCGAGTGCGATGAGTGCACCGGAGATGCGCCCCGCTGGCGGCTTCACCAGGCTCTCATCGCCTTACCGCCATGGGCCAAACCGTATCTGTACGCCTTGGTCCTCCCCGTCGACCAGTACTACCTCCGTCGAACCTCACCAGCTCCGCCTACGTCGCCCGATTCCGATTGGGCCTGGTGGCAACGACGACGCCCGCATGACGAGAGCATGTAGACGGACGTGGACAGCGTGCTCAGGCGGCGCGGCAACTCCGGCTGGCGGTCAGTACGGCGCGGCAGGCGTGCGGCGTCTTGAGGCCGCCCACAAGATAACCCGATCACCGAGACTGAAACGCACCGGCGCGGGGTGCCGTGCGGCACCCCGCGCCATGCTGGGGGCGGGGTCATCCGTCGAGGAAGCGCAGCAACTCCGCCGTGACGAACTGGGGGTTCTCCTCGACGAGCCAGTGCCCTGCCTTCGGCACATCGACCGCGCGCACGATGTTGGTCATGCGCGAGGCCACGGTGGCCCGGATCGAGGCGAGCTGCCCTTGGGCGGTCATGACCAGGGTCGGGACACGTGTCGGTGCCGCTGCCACGGTGTCGCGGACGTCCTTGTCGAGGGCGCGGTAGAGCTCGAAGCCGCCCGACAGGACCTTGGGCCGACTGTAGGTCCGTGCGTACTCGTTGATCTCGGCGTTGGTGAACGGGGACCGATCAGAGGTGCCACCGAACGCCGTTCCACCGAACGAGACCTGGGGATAGAACAGCGCAAGGTACTCGCGGACGTCGTCGCTTACGACCGCCTCAGGAACCCGCCGCTGGGAGTGGAAGGCGATGTGCCAGCTCAGTGAGCGGTACGTGCGTGCATCGATCGCGGGCCCAGGTAGCGGCAGGTCGAAGTAGCCGAGGCGGGCGGTGTCGGCGGGGAACTGGCTGGCGTACTGGAACGCCACCGCGGCGCCGAAATCGTGCCCGACGACGCGGGCGTCGCGCACCTTGAGCCGATCGGCGATCAGGGTGTGCACGTACCGCGCCAGAGTGGCTTTGTCATAGCCGGTCGGGGAGCCGGTGCTGTCGCCCAGCCCGGGGAGGTCGACGGCGTAGACGGTGTGGTGCTTGGCGAGCTCCGGCATGATCGGCCACCAGCCGTACCAGGTCTGCGGCCAGCCGTGTATCAGCACCACAGGCGGGCCGCTTCCGCCGGTCACGTAGTGCATCCGGACGCCGTCGACGTCGGCGAACTCGTGCCGGAAGGCGCTCTTGAACTTCGGGTCGCCCTGGGTGGCGACGGCGTAAGAGGGGACGGCGTCAGAGGGGACGGCGACGGCGGCGGAGGGGACGGCGACGGCGTAAGAGGGGGCGGCGACGGCGGCCGGCGTGGAGCAGGCCGCGGCGCCGATCGTGAGCAGGAGGGTGAGCAGGACGGTCGCCACCGTTCGCGCGGATCGAAGGGAGCGGCGCGTCGACGGCCGTGGTGCGGTGATCATGGGTTCCTGTCCTGGAGAAGGTGGTGGAGTCAGCGCCCGGTCGCGCCGTCGATCAGTTCGCGGAGGATGTCAGCGTGGCCGGCGTGCCGGCCGGTCTCCTCGATCAGGTGGGTGAGTGCCCAGCGGATGCTGGGAGCGGGGCTTCCCGGCCGCGGTCGGGGGACCGGTGCGCCGAGGTCGGTGCACCCGTCGAGAACTTCGTTCCCGCGCTCGACCGTCTTTCGGTAGCGGGCGACGACGTCGGCCACGCTGTCCGCTGGTGCGGCCTGGAACGTCGCCTGCCAGTCGGTGACTTTGTCCCCGAGGAAGGTCGAGCGCTCGACGAAAGTGAGGTGATTGAGCAGGCCGAGCAGGTTCGTGCCCGACGGCACTCCGGCTGTTCGGACCTGCGGTTCGGGGGCGCCGTCGACCTTCGCGGCCATCGAGGTCCGTAGGTAGTCGAGGAATCCGCGCAGGACCTCGATCTCGCTGCTTCCGGTCCGGGGCGGCGGGGTGTCGCCGCGGCGGGAGGCGGTGGGCATGGTGGTCTCCTTCATGGGAGAGCGGGTCAGACGGTGCGGCGGATGAGCAGGACGTGGTCGGTGACCTCGGCGGTGCGCCCGTCCGGTCCGGTCGCGATCCGGCGGGGTGCGTCAGCCCGCTCGACCGTCCAGGTCGCCGGGTCCAGATCGATACCTGCGGCGACCTCCCGCGGGGTCGGGTACCGGGCGTCGGGATCCTGGTTCCACGACCACGGCGCGGTCGAGCCGTGGTCGACGACCAGCAGCCGCCCGCCCAAGCGCAGCGCGTGCGCGGCTGCGCGCAGGACGGTCGCCCTGTCCAGGTCGAAGGGGGTGTGCAGGTAGTGGGCGCAGATCAGGTCGAACCCGCCCTGCGGGAAGGACTCGTGCAGGTCACGCCGCTCGGCGATGACGTGGTCGCCCAGGCCGTGTGAGCGGGCGAGGCCGGCGAGCCGCTCGACCGCCACGGCCGAGATGTCGACGGCGATGACGTGCCACCCCTGGCGGGCGAGCCACAGCGCGTCGCCGCCGTCGCCGCATCCGAGGTCCAACGCGTCGCCGGGTGGCAGGCCCGTGACCATCTCGGCGAGACGGTCGTTCGGCTCCGGGTCGGTGGCTGCCGGTCGGGCCGTGTAGACGCCGTCCCAGAACGTGATCATATCGGTGGTGCTCATCGCGTCTCCTTCTGTCGGGACGCGCTCAGTCTTGCCGGGCTCACCACGATCTGGCACGAAATCTTGCGGTTATGGCAAGATGCCATCGTGGACGGCGAAACGGAAGACGTGCTCGACGCGGTGGGGCCGCGGCTGCGCGCGCTGCGTCGCGACCGGGGGATCACCCTCGCTGACCTCGCGGCGACGACCGGGGTGTCGGAGAGCACCCTGTCCCGGCTGGAGAGCGGGCAGCGCCGGGCGACCCTGGAGTTGCTGCTGCCGCTGGCCCGTACCTACGACGTTCCGTTGGACGACCTCGTCGGTGCCCCGCGCACGGGCGACCCCCGGATCCACCTGAAGCCGATCCGGCGGTTCGGGATGGTCTTCGTTCCGTTGTCCCGGCGGCCGGGCGGTACGCAGGCGTTCAAGATGATCATCCCCGCTCGGCCGAAACCGCTCGAACCGACCCTGCAGACTCACGAAGGCTTCGAATGGCTGTACGTGCTCAACGGTCGCCTGCGGCTGGTGCTCGGCGAGCGCGACCTGACGTTGCCGCCCGGTGAGGCCGCCGAGTTCGACACGTCCTTGCCGCACTGGCTGGGCAGCGCCGACGGCGGCGTGGTCGAGCTTCTCATCCTGTTCGGCCTGCAAGGGATGCGTGCGCACGTGCGC
Organism: Nonomuraea sp. NPDC000554; assembly: GCF_040300065.1. Lineage (NCBI taxonomy): Bacteria > Bacillati > Actinomycetota > Actinomycetes > Streptosporangiales > Streptosporangiaceae > Nonomuraea > Nonomuraea sp. NPDC000554. Next base: position 28,476 of record NZ_JBEPDC010000040.1, read on the forward strand.
GCCGCCCCCCATCGGTCGTCTCACGGCGGGATCCAGCGGTGAGCTCAGCGAGCCTCCCGCACAGAACCTGTGGTCGACGACGTTGCGCCCGCAGGGGCCGACCCGGTCGAACGCTGGTGGCCCCCGCAAGCCGTGTCGCTCCAGCGTCCCCGTAAGTCGGACGGCTCGGGGAGGACTGCGACACGCCGCCCTGTGCGTCAGTGTTTCGCGGCGCAGTCGTAGAGGAGGGTGCCGCCTCCCATGAGGCCGCCGGTCGTTGGACTGCCCGGCGTGGAGGCGGTGGGACTTCCCCCATACACGGCGGCGGGGACTTCGCTGCAATGGTCTTTCATCCACTGCGACCGCTGCGTGCCCGTCGTCCCGCCCATCATGGCGCCGAAGCCGCCACCGCCGGATCCCAAGACGAAGCGCAGTTGCCCGGAACTCGTCCAGTCCTTCAGCTGCCGGACGCTCGGGGCGTCGTCGATGCCCATGAATCCGCCCATGCCGATGACGGTGGCGTCGCTGTTCAGGATGAAACTGGAGGCGAGTATGGCCCCACCCTCGACGGCGAGCTTGATCCGGGCGGAGCCGGAGTTCTCGACGGCATAGTCGAGGATCTTGCGCTGGTCGGAGGTGAGCTCGGTGCTCCCGCCAGGGAAACCTCCGGAGAACCCGGGGGGCATGCCGCCCTTCGCGCTTGGGAACCCTTCGGGGAGCTCCATGCCTGGCGGGAGCTGCATCCCTCCTGGCAGTTCGAACCCGCCCGGAGTCGGGCCGCCTCCGCGGCCGAAGGGCATGGTCAGCGGCCCTGCGGTGGGGTTGGCGCCGCCCATCGCCGACGTGGAGCCGGGGACGCTGATCGCCCAGGCCCCTGGCGCCGACAGCACCGCCAGGAGAGCGAGGCCGTGCGCGGCGGGAAGCAGCCGTCGCCGGCCGGCCGACAGGAGCAGCAGCACGATCGCCGCCACTCCGGCGATGACCACAGGCCACGCCAGCCAGCCGTTCCACGACGGGACCCGCTCGATCATCGCGAATGCCCAGGCGGTGGTCACCGCGACGGCCCCGGCTCCCAGCGGGAGCGCCCAGCGAGCCCCCGCACGGTGGGCGCGGGCCAGCGTGGTGGCGAAGCCGGCGGTGATGGCCGCGATGGCCGGGGCCAGCTGCGTCGTGTAGTACGGGTGGAAGATCCCCTGCTGAGTGGCGAACACCAGGCCACAGACCACCAGCCAGGTTCCCCACAGCACCCATCCGGCGGCGACCAGCGGCTCACCGGGCGTCGTGACGCCGCGTCGGCGCAGTACGGCGACGGCCAGGGCCAGCGCCAGCGCCACCCCGCACAACGGCAGCAGCCAGCTGATCTGCCCGCCGACCTGGTCGTTGAAGAGCCGTCCCGGACCGGTCGCTCCGCCGAAGGAGCTGCCGAAGCCACTTGCGCCGCCGCTCCCGCCGAAGACCCGGCCGAGGCCGTTGTAGCCGATGATCAGGTCCCAGGCGCTGCCGTCGGTGCTGCCGCCGATGTACGGGCGCTCTCCTGGCCAGAGTGCGACCATCGCGACCCACCACAGGGAGGACACCACGAGAACGGCGCCACCGGTCAGCAGCTTGACGAGCCGGCCGGGCCAGGGGCCGCTCGCGCCGACCAGCCAGGCCGCCGCGAAGGCGGGGATCACCATCCAGGCGGCCAGCATCTTCGTCAAGAAGCCGAGGCCGATCAGGAACCCGGCGGCGCACAACCACCGCAGGCCAGCCCGCCCGGAAGCCGTCCGCAGGGCTCGGGTCAGCGCGTATGCCGCCGCCATCAGCGTCAGCATCAGCAGGGTGTCCGGGTTGTTGTCGCGGTTGATCGCGACCGTGATCGGAGTCAGGGTCAGGACCAGCGCGGCCAGTAGCCCCGCCGCCTCGCCTGCCCACAGGCGCACGGTGCGATGCAGGAGGAACGCCGTGGCGACGCCTTCCAGCACCTGGGGCAGGATCATCGCCCAGCCGTGCAGGCCGAAGATCTTGGTGCTGAGGACCTGCGGCCACAGCGCCGCCGGCGGCTTGTCGACGGTGATCACGCCCGCCGGGTCGAAGGAGCCGAACAGGAAGTTCGTCCAGCTCTGGCCCATCGACTTCACGGCGGCGGAGTAGTAGCTGTTGCCCCAGCCGAGGGAGCCCAGGGCCCAGCCGTACAGGGCGGCGGCCAGGAGCAGGATTGCCGCCAGCCCGGCCGGAGCCGCCCAGCCTGGGAGCGGACGCCCTGCGGCACGTGGCAGCGACGGGAGTTCAGTGGTGTCGGTCATCCGTGTTTCTTCTTCTCCGAAGACGGTCAGTGCGTGGTGCGGCGGAAGACGGCCAGCCGCAGCACCACGAAGCGGACGGCGGTGACGAGTACGGACGAGGCGGTGAGCACCAGCGTCTCGGCCGCGGCCGACGCCTCGGGCTGGACCTGGCGGAACAGCAGCACGGCGGCGGAAGTGACGACGTACCCGATCACGAACAGGGCTCCAGCCCCCAGGTGTGCCCGCCCGGCGCCCGTGCCGGACCAGCGGAAGGTGAGACGGCGATTGGCCTCGGTGTTGAGCACGGTGAGGACGATCAGCGAGACCAGGTTCGCGAGCACGGGCGGCCACCACGCGCGCAGCAGCCAATAGAGCAGGGCCTGGCCGGCCGTCGAGAGCACGCCGATGGCGGCGAAACAGCCGACCTCCCAGGTGATCCGGGAGCGGGCCCTGGCGGGGGCCAGCACGGCGTCGGGGTGCTCGGCCGCGGGGGCGGGGCGCCTCGGCAGCGGGGCCCGCGCGGCGCCCGACGCCTTCATGCGGGCCACCCGCCACAGGCCGCGCAGATCGTCCGCGGCGGTGCTGACGACGTCGACCCGGGTGTCGACATCCTCGACCCAGTCGACCGGGACCTCGTGGATGCGCAGCCCGTTGTGCTCGGCGAGCAGCAGCAACTCGGTGTCGAAGAACCAGGCGTCGTCCTGCGTTCGCTCGAGGAGCGGGCCGAGCACGTCCGTACGGGCGGCCTTGAAGCCGCACTGCGCGTCGCTGAACCGGGCTCCGTGGGTGAGTCGGATGATCGCGTTGTAACAGCGGGAGATCAGCTCACGGCGTGGCCCGCGCACGGTACGCGCGCCGGGGGCCAGCCGGCTGCCGATGGCGAGATCGGAGTGGCCGCTGGCGAGCGGGGCGATCAGCGGCAACAGCGCGTCCAAGCGCGTGGACAGGTCGACGTCCATGTAGACGACGATGTCGGCCTCGCTCGCGCCCCACACCGTACGCAGCGCGAGCCCGCGCCCTTTCCTGTCGAGATGGACCACGTCCGTTCCGGGCAGTTCGGCGGCCAGTTCCCGGGCCACCTCCAGCGTCCGGTCACCGCTCGCGTTGTCCGCCACGGTGATCCGCCACGGGAACGGCATTTGCTCACGCAGGTTTGCATGAAGGGTGCGCAGGCATCCTGGGAGCGCCCGCTCCTCGTTGTAGACGGGGATGACGATCTCGACCGTGGGACCCGGTGGACTGAGCGGATCCGGTCGCTTCGAGAGCTGGAAGCCGCAAAGGGTTGTGTTGGTCATTGCCTTCCTCATGGCGCCGTCGCCACGGCCTGGAGCGCCGAGGTCGTCGCGGCACTCGCCGCGACGAGGAGCAGTTGCTCGGCCTGCGTCGTCGTGGTCACTACTCAAGACTCGTGCCGTCGCTCCAAGAGAACGTCCACCTGGAGGAGGGTCCTGAGCTGCGGCGATCGCAGTAGACGCGGGCGCGGGCTACCGCGCCCGCGGTTCCCGGCCGATCAGCGGACCTGGGGACGGACCAGGCCGGTTTCGTAGGCGGTGATCACCAGTTGGGCGCGGTCGTGCGCCTTCAGTTTGGTCATGGCCCGGTTGACGTGCGTCTTGGCGGTCACCCGGCTGATTCCCAGCAGGTCGGCGATCTCGTCGTTGGTGCGCCCGTGTGCCACCAGGATCATCACCTCCCTTTCGCGCTCGGTGAGCACGGCCAGGTCTTCGGGCATGTGCTCGACCGAGGCGCCCGGGCTGGCCAGGAAGCGGGTGATCAAGCCTCTGGTCGCCGACGGCGACAACAGCGCCTCACCCCTGGCCACCACCCTGATGGCCTCCTGCAACTCGCCGGCCTCCACGCTCTTGCCGAGGAAGCCGCTGGCGCCCGCCCGCAGCGCGGCGAAGACGTACTCGTCGACCTCGAACGTGGTCAGGATCAGCACCCGGACGCCGGCCGTCGCCTCATCGCAGGTGATCTCCCTCGTCGCGGCCAGGCCGTCCATTCCGGGCATACGGACGTCCATCAGAACCACGTCGGCCATGGTCTGCCGCGCCAGCCGTACGGCGTCATGACCGTTGGCGGCCTCGCCGACCACCGTCAGGTCGGGTGCCGAGTCGATCAGCACCCGGAACCCGGCGCGGACCAGCGCCTGGTCATCGGCCAACAAGATCTTGATCGTCACGGTTCGTTCTTCCTGGAGGTGGGGAGCACGGCGCGCACACGGAATCCACCGTCCTCCATCGGCCCGGCGAGGAAGGTCCCTTCGACCGACAGGGCGCGCTCTCGCATGCCGATCAGTCCGTGACCGGTCCCGGAGGAGATCCCAAGGAGATCGCTCTCACCGTCATCGACCACCTCCACGATCACCTCATCGGAGGCGTAGTCGATCCGCATGGACGCGGTCGCACGTGGCGCGTGCTTGCTCACGTTGGTCAGCGCCTCCTGGACGATCCGGAACGCGGCAAGGTCCACAGGAGCGGGCAACGGCCTCGGGTCGCCGTAGACCATCCAGCCCAGCTTCAGCCCGGCGGCGGTGAAGGAATCGACCAGTTCGGGCAGCCGGTCCAGTCCCGGCGCGGGCTCGGTGAGGAGCTCGTCGTGGCTGCCCGGACGGCGCAGCAGCCCGACCGTCGTCCGCAACTCGTCCAGCGCCTCCTTGCCCGCGGCGCGGACATGGCCCAGCGCCGTGCGGGCCTGCTCGGGTTCGATCGTCAGCACATGCGCGGCGACCTGCGCCTGCACGTTGATCAGCGCGATGTGATGGGCGAGAACGTCGTGCAACTCCCGCGCGATGCGCAGCCGTTCCTCCATGACCCGGCGTTCCGCCTCTTCCTCGCGCGTCTCCTCGGCCCTGCGCGCCCGCTCCTCGACGGCGGCCACATAGGCGCGCCAGCTGCGTAGCGCGTCCCCGACGGCGGTGGCCATGCCAATGGAGGCGATCGGTGCCAGCACGTCCGGTGCCAGCCACGCGCTCCCGACGAACACGACCTTGGTCACGGTGACCACGAGCGCGACGAGCCCTCCGCAGGCCCACGCCTTCCGGTGCGGGACGCGCGAGGCCACCGTGTACACCGCGATCGCCGACCCCAGGTCCAATGGGCCGCGCCCGCCGTCGATCACGACGTAGGCGACCAACCCGGCGACCGTGACGGCGAGAACGGCGCGGGGCCACCGCTGTCGGAAGACCAGGGCGCCGCAGACGACCGAAGCCAGCGCGAGGCCGTACGTGGTGAGGGGCTGTATCTGGCCGTGCGGCCCCGCCCCCGGTGGCGGCGGTGCCAGCAGCGTCATCGCATACACGCACACGGCCAGGATCGTGTCCGCCACATAAGGTCGGGAAAGGAGTTCCTGTCTCAGCCAAGTCAGCGGACGCACCCCTACACATTAGGTCTGACCTGGGCACATCCCCTCATCCCGTGGTACTGGTCCGCTCTACTGCGACCGTGGTACGCGGGTCGGGGTTCGCACACAGCCTCGCCCCGCCCGGCCTGTGCGGGGTGATAGCGCAACCAGTAGGACGCAGGGGTCACGTCAATGATGTCGCTTACCTGCTGTGCCGCGAGGGGCCCAGGGGCCTGGCGTGCCGGGCGCCGTGCCGATGCCCTGGAGGCGCTCGCCGACGAGCTCGGTGCCCGAGCGGTCACCGCCGATCTCGCCGACCCGGACCAGGTCGACCACCTCGCCAAGAGCTGCCCTGACACGGACATTCTGATCGCCAACGCCGCTCTGCCCGCCAACGGCGATCTACTCGACTACACGCCCGAGCAGATCGACCGTGCGCTGACCGTGAACCTGCGCGCCCCCGTCATGCTGGCCCGGACGCTCGCGCCCCGGATGGTCGAGGCGGGTCGGGGCCATATCGTCCTCGTCGGCTCGATCTCCGGGAAGGCAGCCACCAAGTACTCCTCGCTCTACAGCGCGACCAAGTTCGGGCTTCGCGGCTTCGCGCTCGCCTTCCGCCAGGACCTGCACGGTACCGGGGTGGGGGTCTCTCTCGTCCAGCCCGGCGCCGTACGCGACGCAGGCATGTTCGCCGTCACGGGCGCGACGCCGCCGCCTGGTGTGCGCATGGTCTCCCCGGGCCAGGTGGTGGCGGGGGTGGTTCGGGCCGTCGAGCGCGATCTGCGCGAAGTCAATGTCGCGCCGGTGGAGTTGAGGGTGCTCAGTGCCATCGCCGGGCAGTTCCCCGGCTTCGCGGAGAAGATGCAGCGCGGCTCCAGTGCCGAGCGCACCACCAGCGAGGTCGCGGCGGCCCATCGGGACAGGCGATAGCCGCCTGCTTCAGCGCCGCCGGAAGCCGGCGCGCCTGGACGCGGTTGACCGGCCCCGCCCCAGGCGCCTGAACGCTCGGCAAGATCGACGCGCGCGAGGCGACCCTGACCAGCGAGATCGAGCAGACCCACACCCTGATCGACGACCTCACCGCGCGACTGCGCGAACTCGACGAAGCTCTCGATCATCTGCAGATCACGCGCAAGACTCTGCTCTTCAAGAACCGGCATTCTGGACCGAGCTCGGCGGCTCAGCCACGATGAGGGCATGACGCGGAACGGATCAGCGCGGCCGCCGGCGGCGGGCGGAGGAGCAGGCTTGCGCCTGAACTGGCCGGCAGTGAGCGCTCTGGCGGGTGCGGTCGCCGCCGTGGTCGCGCTGATCGCCTACCTGGCGCCGCCGGCCCCGCCTTCGCGGCCCCAGCCCGACACGGTAGTCCCCACCCCGGCCCCGCAGTCATCGTCCCCAGATCCGGTCACCACCCGGCCCGAACCGCCGACCCCGAGTCCATCGCCTGAGTCCAGCACGCCTCAGTCACCGATGCCGAGCTCCACGCGAGCGGCCCCGGTTTCCTCCCCGCTGCTGTCAGCGGTCCGGCCCGGCGGCTGCGACGAGGCGGCGGCGGCGCTGACCGCATACCGCCGGAACGCCGGGACCGTCCGCAGCAGCCAGGCGGCCGCGGCTCAGCAGACGCACCTCGACCTGATGGGCGCAGTCCTCGACGCGCAGGGAGTGGTGGGGGCGAAAATCAGTCGGCTGGCCGCCGAATTCCAGGAACTGAACTTCCGCTTGACCGGCATGACCGGCGGCGATCCCAACCAGGTGATCGCGGATATCAATACAGACGTCGCGGAGCTCAACAGGCTGTGCGGATCCGTCTGACCTGACGAGACGTCCCAGCCGGACTGGCGCGCGACGGCTGCGGAGCAGCGGGGGCCACCGGGCCCCGGTTCGTCGCGGACGTCGCGGCCAGAAGATCGGCGGCAAGTGCATCCAGGGCGGCGACTCCGGCGGACCAGCCTACAACTTCAACATCAACGAAGACGTCATCGCCAAGGGAATCACCAGCGGCGCAAATTCACTGGTGACTGGAAGCAAGGACAAACCTTGCATCCACGTCTTCACTGACATCGCCGACGCCGTCCGGGCATCGGGCCGAGAGATCAGGACGCGTTGACAGCAAACCATAAGCGTGCCAGGTGGCGGGCCGCATTCATGCTCGCCACCTGGCCCTTCTGCTCTCTGCCTGCTCCAGACAACCCTCGCCCGACTACGCCGCGCCCATCGTGAGCGCAAAGCTGTCATCCAACGCCAGAGCGTTGACCGTCAAGGTCTACGGCCAGGCAGAGAGCGACGGCACTCCATGCACCAAGTTGGCCTCGGCGCAGGCAAACGAGACGGCGAAACAGGTCGTTATAACCGTGATGCTCCACAACTCCTGTGGCGCGTCAGGACCCTTCTGGGAGCCAAACGACTTCAGAATAGGCGTGGGAGCAGAGCACACAGCACAAATCAGCCTTCGGAAACCACTAAGGAAACGCACGCTGATCGATTCCGAAGGCAACGAGGTCCGCATCGACCATTGACAGGTGCGATCCCAGCGACGTAGGGGCGATAGCCCATCGCGCGCCGAAGATCCGTCAGACGTCCGCTGCCTTAAACGCCCCGTCTCCCTGACAGAAGATTCATCGGGAGGCGGGGCTCTTCGTGTTTGTGATGTCTAGACAGTCAGGTCGAAGACCTCTTGCGCGAGCTGTATGCCCCATGTCGAGCAACCCACTCCATAGCTCGCTCAGGGTGCCGCTGCCACGCGCTGATTCGATCGATGAACTCGAAGGGGACGGCGCTCAAAGACCTGAAGAGAGCAAGACGCTCCGGTGAACCCGTGAGAGTCAGCCGTAAAATCGACGGTGCGGATCGACTTGATGCTTACGTGGTAGGCATCGGTCGCAAGTGGGCGCTGCTCCACACCATCTCCGACGAAATCCGTCTCGACGGCTACTCGGCTACATCGGCGCGCGCGCCCACTGGCAGCGGTTTTACAGCTCGTGACTGTTCCGGCTGAGACTCGGATGAAAAGTCGGCAGACCTGATGCCGAGACCCACTCCAGCCATCAATGTGGCCCTTCGAAATTCCAAGAATGCCACCCGGCGCGATGTCGTATCGGGTGTGCCGATGAGCATCCACCGAGCAACCGCAGGCCGGATGCCATTTCTTGACGCATCTAATTTCGCATTCGATTGTTTCGTCCTATCCGATCCGTCTCCTGGCGTTCGTTGAGGATGCTCCATGGCTATCGGTCGGTATGAGATGAGTTCAGACCCTGGCGGCCGAAGTCGAGGAGGTCGGAGTCGCCCTCCGGAGCGGCGTGGTGGACTCAAACAACGAGGGCGCCGGCAGAACCGCCAGAGCTTGTGGAACGTGTCCGGTCTTGACGAGGGTGCTTGTACGCAGAGAGTAGTTGACCCATTCCTCAGCGCAGGAGGCCGCGGCCTCATCAACGCCGTCTCATCCTGTAGGAACGCCGTCGGCCCTGGCCTTGGGGGGTGAGCGACTATTCTCCTCAAGTATCTACATTTCTTCTACACGTCCGCATTTTCGTCGCTCTTTTTCGTGGGAACGATCTTCTGAGTAATCGGACAGCCACAAGAGCCCCATATGGCCCTATGCTCTGACTAATTCGTGGTCGGGCCATTCGTGCGCTCTGGGAGGTCGCTACGTTGCTAGGACGATCATCGGAGTCTGTGTCACGGCTCATTGGCATCCTCATCCTGGCCCTTGGGCTGACGTTCATCGTCGAACCTGCTATCTACTGGACCACTCTCGGGCAGCGTCCCTCCTCCATCGGACTGGCCCTCATCGGCACGCTCACCTTCGCCTTCACATATGCGCGCCTGACCTGGGACGTGGTGCGCCACCAACCCGCGGGCAACCGGTTGCCGGGAGATCTGGTCGCCTGCGGCGCCACCGCCCTGGCTCTTCCTCTGATCATGGGCCGCCTTTGGCTTGGCATGCCTGCCCTGTTCATGGGCATCGCCGTGCTCAATCTCGCGCCGCGTAGAGCCAAGGTCGTGGTGCCTGCGGTCCTGGGTGTCACCGTGGCCATCAGCATCCTGCTGGGGCTCAACGCTCTGGACGTGATGGATCTGATCATCCGCTGCGCGATCACGGCCACCGTGATCTTCAGTGCCGGTTGGCTGGGCGCGCTCTACCGGGAGGTGCACCAGACTCGGGCCGAGCTGGCCAGGATGGCCGTCGTCGAGGAGCGACACCGCTTCGCTCGCGACCTGCACGACGTGCTGGGCCACAGCCTCTCAGTGATCGCCATGAGGAGCGAGCTGGCCCTGCGCCTCATCGAAAGCCGGCCACAACGCGCCAGCGCGGAGATGCAGGGGGTGCTGGCGATCTCCCGTCAGTCGATCACCGACGTCCGCGAGGTGGTGCGCGGCTACCATAACCTGAACCTGGCCAACGAGCTGGCCGGAGTCCAGTCCGTACTGAACGCCGCGAGCGTGGCCTGCGAGGTGGACGAGGTTCCTCCCAACCTGTCGCAGCCGATCCACGAGGCGCTGGCCTGGGTCGTGCGGGAGGCAACGACCAACATCCTGCGGCACAGTAAGGCCACCTACTGTACGATCAAGCTCTGGGTCACCGACCAGGACGTCTTCTTGTGCATGTCCAACGACGGCGTCACCATGGGCGCCCTCAGCGCCGGCAACGGGCTGACCGGCCTGACCAAGCGACTGGCCGACCTGGGCGGCTGCCTGGTGTTCGGCATCTCATCCGGCCCGATCTACAAGATCGAGGCGGTAGTCCCGCTCGACCCGGCGACGGGAGCCACGCGTTGAAGGTCGTCATCGCCGAGAACGAGAGCCTCATCCGCGAGGCGCTCACCGCCCTGCTCGACCTGGAGGACGACATCGAGGTCGTCGCCGCGGCACCCAGCGGCGACCAGGTCCTGGACCTGGTCGAGCGGCACGCGGCCGACCTGGCCCTGCTCGATATGGACATGCCGGGCCTGAACGGCATCCAGGTGGCGGAGCTGCTGTGCAAGGCACGGCCCGGATTCCCGGTCATCATCCTGACCAGTCATGGACGGCCGGGGTATCTGCAGCGGGCGATCAAGAGCGGCGTGCGGGGATTCCTCACCAAGGAGGTGTCCATCGACCGGTTGGTCCAGGTGATCCGCGAGGTGCAGGCGGGGGGCCGCTACGTCGATCCCGGCATCGCCGCCGACGCGATCGCCGCGGGGGACAACCCGCTCAGCCCCCGGGAGCTGGAGATCCTCAAGCTGGCCGAGGACGGCCGGCCGTTGAGTGAGATAGCGGGCAAGCTGCATCTGAGCGAGGGGACGGTGCGCAATCACATGTCCTCGGCGATAGCCAAGCTTGGGGCGAGCAACAAGACCACAGCCGTCCGCATCGCGGTCCAGGCCGGCTGGCTGTGAAGGTGGGGCTGCCGGAGTCCGACAGCCCCGCTCATGTCCTGTCGCGATCTACCAGCAGGCCGCGGTGCCCAGCGTGGCCGGGCAGGAGACGGTGCCTGCGGAGCTTGCGGTGGCAGCGCCGCTGACCTCCTCGAGCGCCTCGATGGAGAGATCGTCCTGGTCGAATTCGAAAGCCATGTCAATTAACCTTTCTGGTTATTCGGTGAATGTCGTCGATTAGTGGGAGCCGGCGGTGCTGGCGCTGCTGAAGGGGCAGCCGACGGTGGACGCCGTGCCCAGGGTGGCGGCGGCGGTAACCTCGGCGAGGTCCTCGATGGCGATGTCGTCGATGGGCAGGTTGTTCTCGACCATGATGTGCTCCTTCGATTTCCGGTTTTCTTTTCGGCAACGTTTCTCGGTGCCACTTATATTCTTATTGAACGGCTCGGCCAGCTGAAGAAAAGTGCGGAACAATTGCCGGCAAGTGCGGAAGGAGGCCTGCCGCGCCGACGTCGACGGCGTCCATGAGATGAAACTCTTGCCATCCGCCCCTGCGGAGCCTCCAGAAGAGCCCACAGCAGTCCGCAGCTTCTTCGCAGACCCCAGCTCGCGTACATGGCCGCAGCCGGATGAGAGCGGTGCGGCGGCGCGTGGTTGCGGTGTTGACCGCGCAGATGGCCCGGGCCGCGGCGACCAGGACGGCATGGTGCAGGGGGCGGGGGGTGCCCGGCCGAGCGCATGGTCCACTTGCCCTTCTGCTCCAGGTCTTGGTGACAGCCTGGGTGCAGGTCAGGCAGGCGCGGGTGAAAGAGGAGCGCACGCGCAGCACGTAGGCCGGTGGTGGCCCCGGCTATTCAGGCGCGATCGCTCACGCCGCTGCTGTTCTTCAGGAGCGTGCCCGTATCGCATACCTCCGGCACGCACGTGCCACAGCAGACGGTCACCCCAGCTCAGCATGACTGAGCTGGGGCGCCTTAGTTGGGCAGCCGCGGCTGACCCACGACCCGCGTGGCGGCCCTCCCAAACCGAAAATCTGTCCTCGTGGCGGGATTTGGGCCGGGAATCGATCGCCGTGAATCACGCGGCGGATTCAGACTCAGGAAGAGTGCCGAGGGTCCCAGCGGAAATATCGGTGTGCGCAGATCAGCCCGAAAGCCGCCCACAGCACCATGATCCCAAAACTCGGTGTGGCAGCGCGGAATGCTGCGAAGATCCCGATCTCCGCAGGTGGTGCGGCTGAGGCCGGGTCGGTGATGAAATCGAGGCCGAAGTAGGCGGTACGAAGCATCTCCACAACGGGGGTGAGCGGCAGAAACTGGGCAGGGCCCTGTAGGAAGTCGGGCAGGCTCGACAGCGGCGTGGCCACGCCCGAACCGAACATGAGCAGCGCCATGAACGGCGTGACGATCCAGGTGCCGAGTTCGGCGTTGGGCAGCAGCCCCGACAGGCCGATCGCCAGCACGGCGAACATCAGTGACCCGAGCAGGACGGCCAGCACGAACAGCGGGATGTTCTTCGGCGCTCCCGCGTCCATGGCGAGGGCGGCGACGGCGACCAGGATCACCACCTGCACCAGGCTCACCAGGCTGCCGCTGACCGCCTCTCCGGCGAAGATGGCGCTGTCGGGCAGCGGGCTGACTCTGAGCCGCTTGTAGATCAGCGCGTCGCGGCGTGCGGCAGAGGAGTTGATGAGGTTGTAGACGATCCAGAAGAGCGTGAACCCGATGAATCCGACCAGTGTGAAGACCCCTGCGTCGATCCCGGCGATCGTCTTGGTGCCATGCATGCTCATCGGCAGCGCCACGCCCAGGCCGAGCGGGACCACCACCCCGGCGATCGCGAAACCGAGCTGTTTCCAGAACACCTTCTGGGAGAGCAGCACCTGCCCGTAGGCGTATTGGAACCAGTTCACGACTCAGCCCTCTCTCCGGACGCCACGTCGAGGAACACCTCTTCGAGCGAGACGTTGCGCACCTCCAGGGCCTCAAGTTCGGCCCTGGCCGACTCTGCCCAGCTCAGCACCGCGTGCGTGGTCTCCTGCGTCCTGCCGGTCCGCAGGGTGATGTGACCGCTCGGACTCTCCTCGACCTCCGCGCCGGGTAGCACGGGCAGGTCGGCGGCGTGCAGGCCGTCGGGCAGCCGGAACGTGATCTGGCTGACGAACCTGCTCTTGATCTCATCCAGCGTCCCCTCGTGCACGATCAGGCCCCGGTCCATGATCGCTACCCGGTCGGCCAGGAACTCGGCCTCCTCCATGTAGTGCGTGGTCAGCAAGATGGTCATCCCCTCGTCGGCCAGCGCCCGTAACAGCTTCCACGAGTGCCGCCGCGCCTCGGGGTCGAGCCCGGTGGTCGGCTCGTCAAGGAAGAGCAGCTCCGGTTGGCCCAGCAGGGCGAGCGCCAGGTCGAGCCGCCGTTTCTCGCCTCCGGACAGCCGGCCCACCGGGGTCGTGGCCCGGTGGGTGAGCTCGGCCAGTTCCAGCGCCTCATCTGCCGGCCGTGCTCCCGGCGTGAAACGCCGCCAGCAGCGGATGGTCTCGCCGACGGTGAGCTCTCCGAAGAACCCGGCCTCCTGCAGCATCACGCCGATCCGATGGGCGATCTTGCCCCGCTCGTGGTGGGGGTCGACGTCGAAGACGCGGACAGTACCCTCCCCCGCCGGCCTGGTGCCCTCCAGCACATCCAAGGTGGTGGTCTTCCCCGCGCCGTTGGTGCCGAGCAAGGCGAAGATCTCCCCGTCCCGCACCTGGAGCGAGATGCCGCGTACGGCCTGGAAGTCACCGTAGTTCTGCTTGAGGCCGGAGACATTTATTATCGATTTCTCTGGCATGCACACAGGATAGGAATGTGGTCGGCCGAGCACTAGAACAATCCTTCACGAAGCATTTGATGGTTCCGCTGACCACAGTGCATGACAGTTGTCAGCCGACGCCGACCACAGCAGCCTGGAAATGGCCGCCTCCTCGCTGCGGAATATGCCGAGCCTGTTGTTCATGAGGTGGATGTGGTGGAACAACAGAAAGGTGTCCGTCCGCTGGACGTGCGCCCGCTCCGGTGCGCGGAGTTGCCGCCAGGCCTCCTCCGCGTAGCCGGTCAGCGCGGCGCGGGCGTCGTCGTCCTGCAGCACATGGCCGATCTGGCTGAGCAGGGGGGCCGTCTGATCGGCGTTGACCGGCGCGCGCGGCCGGACCGTACGGCTGAGCGGCCCGCCGTACCAGTACCAGGAGTTCTGGTGGAGGAAGCAGCGGCGCTCCTGAGGGGGCAGCGGGGCGACCATGAGCGCGGTGTGCGCGGCGCCGTAGTACAGCCGCAGGGACCGCTGCCTGGGTCCGGCGCAGGAGAGGGCGGCGCGGCTGCCGGCGCAGAAGATCCGCTCGGCCATCCGCATCCCTTCCCCCTCGCCGAACTTGTGGTATTCGGGGGCGTAAAGGCATTTCGCATATTCAAGGCCGGCGTCGGCGAATTCTGTTTCGAGCGTCCTCTCCAGCACGGCCAGCTCGCCGTGGCGACCGCGCAGCCGCAGCCGTAGATGGAGCCCGGTCGCGTCCTGGAACTGCAGGAAGAACCAGTCGGTGCCCAGCGGGAGTAGGATGGGGCGTAGCACCTGTTCGAGCAGCAGCTGCATCTCGGTCACGTCAGCGACATAGACGCGGTAGTAGAGCCAGCCGTGCTCGGGAGCCTCAACCATGACGCACCAGCGCGGTGAGCTCAGTCGCCACGGGGGTGCCCTCCGGGTCGCGGCCGCAGTGGCCGCCCAGATCAGGCAGTGCCTCGACCAGGTCGACGGCCGACGCCTCCGGCCTTACCTGGCGAAGGGCGGCCCAGACCAGATGGGGATGATCGGTGCTGAGCCACTGGGGTTTGTCTCTGCGTGGCCCGAAAGGGCCGCTGAAGGTCTGCGACATGAACATCTCTTTCGGCAGCCGGTGGCGGCGCCGCCACCGTTCGACCTCGGCCAGGAAGGCGGTGGGTGAGGCGCCGGGCTCAGGGCGTGGCACCATCCCGGCGGGCATGCGCCAGCGCGCCCTGGCCCACACGAGACGGCCGTGCTGCACGCGCGGTTCGTAGACCACGCCGTCCAGGTTGGGCGGCGGATCGGCTGGGCGGGGCTCTCTGCCGGCCCTGCCCAATGTCAGCCAGGGATCGGACAGCAGGCACAGTAGCCGGAACGGCCCGGTGAGCAGGTGGGTCGGCATCGTGCCCTGGTAGGTGAAGGCCACGGGGCAGCCGTCGCTGTCGTGCGCCTGCAGGGTGGCGCTGAGCGGATCGTGGGTGAGGGTCATGCCGCGCGGGTCCACGGCATCCCCTTCCCGGTCGGGCAGGTCGGCGGGCCAGCGCAGCCTGGGCAGCGTCGCCAGGGTGGGGCGCTGCAGCTCGGCCCAGTCGGGGAAGGCGGTGACCTGGTAGACGCGGCAGCCGGGGTGCAGCCCGTGGACCCAGTCGGCCAGGGCCGGTCCCAGCCGCTCGTGCAGTTGCGGCACTCCTGCCCAGCGGCCGAGCAGTCCGCCGGACCCGGTCTGCACCAGGTTCACCACCAGGCATGAGGCGTCGCCGCCGACGGTCTGAATGAACAGCGTGTTGCTCGGCACGGCTACCGTCCCGACGCCGCGCGGCTCTTGGCCGACGGCCGGGAGGGTGGGAGAGCGGTCAGCGTAGGCGGCGAAGCCGTACAGGAAGCCGAAGAGGTCGGTGGTGCCGCCGCGACCGTAGCGCGCGACGAAAGCCTTGACCATCTGCTCGTACACAGTCGAGCGTGCGATGAGCGGCGCGATCCACCTGCCCGCCTGCGCCAGGTCGGCAGCCAGCTCGGCGGGCAGGCCGGGATCGGCGGGGCGCGCGACGCTCTCGTGGTAGAGAGAGGCGCTCGCCAGCCACGAGGGCGCGGGGCGGCCCAGTGCGGCGAACGCCTGCCCGGCGACCTCGCGGGTGCGCTCCACCGCCCGCGCCCGCCGCAGCGGATCGCTGTCCCCCGCCACCTCGGCCTCCAGCGCCGCCAGGCTGTCGAGCGCGGCCCGCAACTCCGGATGAGCCTCCTCCGGTACGGCCTGAGCCAGGGCGCCCAGATGCAGCCCGTGACTCATGCGCCACGGGGTCACCGGCTGCAGCAGCCCGGTCTCGAGCAGCCGCTCCGCCAGCCCTTCTGGCAGCCGCGCGGTGATCGAGGACAGCGGCTGCGGCTCATCCGGCAACGCGGGCAGCACCCAGGCGTGGTCGCCCAGGTCGGTGACCTCGTCGTGGCGGAAGAGGTGCCCGCGCGCGCTTGCGTAGACACCCATGACCGTGTGCATGCGCCCACCGAAGTGACGCGTGCCCGGATTGGCCGTCACGGCCAACCTCGCCCCCTCCGGCGTGGACATCAGCGCACGCAGAAGCGTGAGTGCCAGTGCGCGTGAGGATGACACCTCCCGCCCCGGCGAAGTTGCTGGTCCCGAACCGTCCAGGCCGGTGGCGGCCAACGTGGTCAGCGTGCTGAACGGGCTGGGCTTGGTGACGATCCTGGCCAGGTAGGACGCGGCGCTGCGCGCCAGCCGGGAGTCGGGGTCGGCCAGGTCGGTCTCCGTCCCGGACAGCAGCCGTTCGGCGAAGGCGGGACTGGCCAGCGCCAGCCCGGCGGCGATGCGCGGCTCGCGCAGCGCCGCCAGGATCGAGGCGCCGGCGGCGGCCAGCTCGGCGGCCAGTCGCGACTCCACCTCGCTGAGGCTCGCCTCGCGCCGGTACATCAGCTCCAGCCAGGTCTTCACCTGGATCGCCGTCGGTTCGTCGAGCCAGTCGGCCACCTGCTCGGCCGCCCTGCCGGCCTTGGCGGTGAGCCGGCCATTGTGTACCTCGCGCCGCAGGAAGATCATGGCTCGACGGACGGCGCGCTCGTCCACCTGGGGTATCAGGTCATGCAGGTAGTCGGCGATCGGCCCCGCCAGCGCGGCCGCAGCCTCCTCGCAGTCCAGGGCGGCCCGTAGGGTCTCGCTGGCGCCGGGAGCGGCAGTGTCCTCCAGGACGGACACCGGCAGGCCACCGGAGCGGACCACCAGAATGGGGGCCGGCTGCCCTTGCCCGTCGGCCGGCTGAACGGTGCCGAAATGGGGGACGGTCATCGCAATGCCCGCAGAGCGTCGCGGGAGACCTCCGCCCACTCGGCGTCGTTGACCCGGCGCCAACCCTCCGGCCGGTGGGCCTGCGGGCCGTCCGCCGGAAGGCTGCCGAGCATGAACTCGCCGACCGAGGACTCGCGCAGGTAGTCCAAGCCCATCACCCGGCTCACCAGGTCGGCGTCGCCGCTGCCGAGCCCGCACGGCGCCAGTCCCATCGCCGTGGCCACCAGGTACATGGTCTGGTAGAGCACACCGGCATGCTTGAGCGTGACGGCGTAGGCGATGCCCCGGTACTTCCACGACAGCCGCTGGAAACGCGAGGTCATCGTGAACAGCACGTCGGGCACCGCCGAACGGGCGGTCGCCATGTAAGCCATGCGCAGCAGCGCCGCGCGGTCCTCCTCGTCGTCGTTGACCAGCACCAACCGGTGGCCGACCGGATCGTAGTAGTAGACGCCCTCGGCCAGGCCCGCGCAGCGGCGCACGGTCACGTACAGCTCCAGCTCGTAGGCCGAGCCGCCGCATGGGTAGGGACGCGAGGTGGCCTCGTAGGGCATGGACTCGGGCACGGGACCGAACTGCGAACGGACCCTGGCCACCCGGTAGAGGAACTCGCCGAGCTGCTCCACCGTCATCGGCTGCTCGCCGGACTGGCGCACCGAGGCTCGGCCCTCCAGCACCGTGGTCAGCACCGGATCGCGCTCCAGCAGCTCGTCCAGCTCCGGCCTGTGCAGCTCCACCGAGGGTCCCTGCGGCGGCTCTTTGACCGCGGGCTGCGGCTCGATCTCTCCGACGTAGGGGAAGATGCCGCCGAACGGCTCGTCGTGTCTGCCGAACCGGCTGCGCGCGTGGAACAGCAGGTCGTGGAAGTCCCACTGGCGCAGTACGGGATGCTCCTCCTCCGTGACCTCAGCGAAGCCGGCGCCCACCAGGTGCGCGAGCAGCTCGGCCACCGCCTGGTCGGACAGTCCGCTCGGCGGCAGGTCGGCGACACGGACAGGGGCGCCCAGGGCGGCCACCATCGACCGCGCGGCCGGGTCGAGCAGCGCCATCCTCTGCTTGACCAGCGGGGACTCCACCACCAGGTGCCCCTCGTAGGCGCGTAACAAGGTGAATTTGGCCAGCTGTACCGAAGCCTCCGCAGGCACGGGTGCCGGCGTGTAGTCGGCCTCGCGTGCGACGGCCTCCACCCTGGCGAGCTCCCTGCCGTCCACGTGGATGCTGCGGGCCAGCAGGTAGCCGAGCCGGCCGGTGAGCCTGGCCAGCCGTTCGGGGAGTTCGCCGAGCGGGAGCGGCGGGCCGGCCAGCCGTCGCAGGCCGGCCCGCACCTCCTCATCAGTGGTCCTGATGGCCAGGGCCCCCCAGGGACCAGACAGCCTGACACCGTCGGCGGCCGGTTCCACGCGCACGTCGTGGCGGAAGGAGAGCAGCGTCATAGGAACATTCCAATCGGGTTGAGTTCGTCTTCGGTCAGCGGAGCGGGCAGCCAGCCGAGCTGCGCGGGCACGTCGTAGAGGCGGCCCGGCGCATAGCGGGGCCAGAAGTGGCGCAGCCCTGGGACGATCACCTTGACCACCGGCAGCCCGATGTCGGGCCGCGTCTGGTCGAGCATGAGCATCTCCAGGCCGCGCGACTCCACCAGGCGCTGGGCCCGCAGCAGGTCTTCCCGCAGGTCGTCGCTGCTGGGGTCGGGATAGTCGGCGGGAGTACGCGGACGCTCCTCGGAAGGTCGCAGATAGGGCTGGTTGGCCAGGGTCGCCGTGGTCCACCAGGCCCGCTGGTCGGGGTCGGGGTAGGCGTACTCGCCTGTGCCGTCGGCGCGGAGCGGCAGGACGGCGGGCAGGAACTGGTTCATCTCAGTGATCGCCCGAGAGACCGCGACCTTCATGTCGAAGTGCGAGCCGAAGGCGAGCAGGATGTCCTCCACCGGCTTGTCGATCCTGCGCGAGATCGCGGCCACTGTGGGCACGCCGAGGTCCGTGGTCAGATCGAGCAGCCAGGTCTCGCGGCCCAGGGCCCGGTAGCGCTCGCGCCAGCGCAAGAAGTACGGCTCGCCGAAGGACTCCAGGTCGACAGCTGGGCGGCGGACCCGGTTGTACCACCAGATGGCCACGCTGTCGCGCTCGACCAGCTCCATGAAGCCCTGCAGGGCCGCGTCCTCCAGGCAGCTGCCCGCCGCGTTGCCGTTGGAGTCGGCGCCGGTGTACATGCGGCCACGGCGCATGCTGTAACCGAAGAACAGCGTCCCGGTGGGCAGGTAGCGATGGCGCTGCTGCGTCAGCGACCAGACCGGCGTCCACTCGATGCGGTCGGTGGGGTCGAAGGGGTCCACGACGCGGTGGAAGTGCGAGGGGCGCTGGTTCCACTCCGCCCGGTCGGCGAGCTGGCGCTCGCTGTACAGGTGCAGCTCGTTGGGGGCGATGGCCACATCGCCCAGCTCGTCGTAGGAGGCGGTGCGGCGTGCCTCGTCGCCGTGGAACAGCCCGGAGTATCGCTCGATGGCCTCGGCGATGGCGCCCGCCTTGGCCTGGGTGTCGCTCATCCCCTTGCCCGCACTCATGCTGCGCAGTCCCGCGCGCAGGTCACGGACGTCGGCCATGGGAATGGCGAAGTTCTGGCCGGCAGTGTAGGTGTGCAGCCCGTCCGGGCTGTCCACCTTGATCAAACCGGTGATCGGCCCGGTGATGGGGCTGACCAGGTGCTCGTAGTCCGCGATGAGTTGCTCGGGCGACTTGGCCCGGTGGCCGCCGCCGTCCACGACGAGCTTGGGACGGCTGGACAGGACCACGGGTTCGCGCTGCCGTGCCGCCTGGATCGAGGGGTCGCCGCAGGCGGGACACTGCGGGCGGCGCGTGAGGCGATGGCGGGTGGCCGTCATCGTGAGCGTGTCCAGGGTGAACACCTCGCCGGTCGGCGGCTGCCCGGCCAGCCACCTGGCCGCCTCCAGCACCGCCAGCCTGGCCCCGATCTCCACGGTGACCGGCAGGTCGGCGACCGAGGTGATCAGTGGCACGGCCTGGCCGGTGCGCTGGCCCAGGTAGGAGGCGACCATGCGGTTGCCCGACAGCCGGCTGGCCAGGCACTGCCAGCACCCGGTCTGTCCCGGCACGAAGAGCGGCCCGACCCAGATCAGCGTGCCGACCGGTTTGACCGGCAGCCAGGCACGGTCGCGGGCGATGGACTCACGATTGAGCTCGGCCAGTTCGGGGCGTAGGTAGTCGTCGGTGACCACGACCGACAGCGGCGCCGAGGCGTCACCGATGCGCAGCCCCGTCACCGCCGCCGCGTCCATGAGCCAGTCGACCCTGACGTCTCCGACGCCGAGGACCTCCACCGGCCGCTCGCTCACCGCGCGGACCGCCAGGTCGCCGTCCAGCCCCGCGGTCTCCCAGTAGCCGGCGGCGCGAGGGTCCACCGAGGCGTCGGTCTCCACGAGGTGACCGGCCGAGGTCAGCACGTCGAGCGCCCGCCCGACCCGCTCGGGCGCGTACTCGGCGGCCAGCGCCGCGACCACCTCCTCCCTGCCGTGCTTGCCGGCCAGCAGCGGGGCCAGCTGTTCGGCCAGCCGCCCCTGGAGTCTGCTCTGCTTCGAACGCTCGGAGACCAGGTAGACGCCGTCACCGGGAATCACCTCGGATCTGAGGTGGCGCTTGAATCTGATGATGGTGCTCATCTCACTCCTGTCGGATGTTCACTCATGGCCCGCGAGGCCGGCGAAGGTGCCGCCGCGCAGCAGCAGTTCGTCATAGGTGCCGCATTCGGTGACCCGCCCGGCCTCGACGACCGCGATGCGGTCCGCGCAGCGGATCGTGCTGAGGCGATGCGCGACCACGACCCTGGTCACGCCGAGCCGGGCCACCCGTTCGGCGACCAGGTCCTGCGTGAGGTTGTCCAGCGCGCTGGTGGCCTCGTCGAGCAGCAGCACCCTGGGACGCTTGGACAGCGCCCTGGCCAGCAGCAGCCGCTGCACCTGGCCGCCGGAGAACCCGGTGTCCCCGTCGGAGAGTCTGGTGTCCAGCCCCATCGGCAGCGCGCCGATCTCCTCGGCGATCCCGGCCGCTCTGGCCGCCTCCCAGGCGTCCTCGTCGGTGGC
This sequence comes from Nonomuraea sp. NPDC000554, assembly GCF_040300065.1. Lineage (NCBI taxonomy): Bacteria > Bacillati > Actinomycetota > Actinomycetes > Streptosporangiales > Streptosporangiaceae > Nonomuraea > Nonomuraea sp. NPDC000554. Next base: position 49,599 of record NZ_JBEPDC010000040.1, read on the forward strand.
GCCCACGGCCGCGCCGAGTATCACCGAGCGCAGATCGCCGCGGAGCGTCCGCGCGTCCTGCGGAACGAACCCGATCTGGGCCCGCAACGCGTCCAGATCCAGCTCCGCCACGTCGTGGCCGTCGTAGCTGACCCGTCCCGCATCCGGCCGGTCCAGCCCGAGTAGCAGCCGCAGCAGGGAGGACTTGCCCGCGCCTGACGGTCCGACCACCGCGAGGAACTCCCCAGGCCGCACGCTCAAGCTGATGTCCTGGAGCACCGGCGTCGTCGAATCGGGAAAGCGGAAGGTGACGCCGCTCAGTTCCAGAGCTCCGCTGAGCTTCCCAGGGACCAGCGCCCTCCGCCTGGTCTCGGGCGGCGCGGTGAGCACAGGGCGCAGCCTGTCGTGCATCGGACCGGCCGCGAACAGTGACTGTAGCGCCGGCCCCAACCGGCCCAGCGCCGCGGAGAGCTGGATCCCCGCGAACCCGACCACGATCAGAGCGTCGCCACCGCCCGCCGCCCAGGCCAGCGGCAGCAGGACGGCGAGCAGCCCGGGCTGGACCGCCGACAGCAACGCCGAGGAGAGCTCCGCGTAGCGCAGGCCGGCGGCGTCTGCCCGTTTCTGCCGCGCGAACGTCGCCCACCACCGATCGAAGACCAGTTCCTCGCGGCCGTAGGCGCGGATCTCGTCGATACCGAGCAGCGCCGGGTACATCAGCGCCTGGGCGTCCTCGACCCCAGCGAAGACCTCCTGGTCGTGGCGGTTCTGCAGCCAGGCCAGCAGCCCGAGCAACGCGCCGAGCAGAGCCATCGCAGCCAGGGCCACGATCGCGAGCAGCGGATCCACCAGCACCAGCACGACCAGCGCCAGCACGGTGAACACCGCGCCGAGCAGCACGTCCAGCGTGCCCGAGGCCAGGATGGCGCGCAGCCTGGTGATGCCGGCGACGTGCGCGGCCAGCCGGCCGGGCGAGTAGCCGCGAAAGAAGGACAGGTCGAGGCCGAGCAGCCGGTCCCAGACCGCTACCTCGACGTTCACGTGCACGTGGCTCTGCACGCTGATCAGGCTCCGGTCCCGCTGCCAGGACAGCACAGCCCCGGTGAGCACGCCGGCCAGCAGCACAGCCGTGGCCGCGACGAGCACTCCCACCTGTCCCGACGCGGTGGCACCCAGGATCGTGAGCGAGCCGATCGGCACGGCGAACCCCAGCAGACCGGCGGCCAGCGCCGTACCCAACAGGACCACCAGCCGCCCGCGCAGCCCGGCCACGGCGAAACCCAGCAGGCCCCAACCGGTCAGTCCCTGGTACGGCAGGCGTCTATGCAGCTGCCAGGCCGCCGAGGTCAGGTCTTCGGCGGCGACCGGGCGGTCGGGGTCGATCGTCCGCCCGCCGCGGACCAGCACGGGCAGGCCGTCGGCGGCGCGGATGGCCAGCAGCGGGGTGGGCGGCTGGCGGTGGAGCGCGTCCTCGACGCGGACCCGGCGGGCGCGCAGGCCGGTGGCCGACGCGGCGGCGGCAACGGGATCGGGGGAGTCAGGCGAGGTGTCCGGGAGGTCGGGTGTGCCGCCGATCAGCTCGGCGGCGTGGCACAGTGCCACGCGCGTCGTTCGCCAGTCCCCCTTCTCCGGCGATGCGGATGTGTCGGGCGCCGGTGGGGCGGTCATGCCGCGGTCTCCTCTACCAGACGCCGGTAGGGACCGTAGGAGGCAATGAGGTCGTCATGCCGACCGCTCCGCACGACCGCGCCGCCGTCGACCACCAGGATCAGGTCGGCGGAGCGCACCGTGCTCAGGCGGTGGGCGATGACCACCGTGGTGATCCCGCGCCGCCTCAGGTTGGCGTCGATGGCCGCCTCCAGCGGGCCTTCCATGGCGCTGGTGGCCTCATCGAGCACCAGGATCGACGGGTCGCGCGCCAGCGCCCTGGCCAGCGCGATGCGCTGACGCTCGCCTCCGCTGAAGTTGCGCCCGTCCTGATCGACCCTGGCTCGCCTGGCGCCGCCCCGCATCCTGGCGATGCCCGTCAGCCGGGTGTCCTCCAAAGCTCTGGTCACCGCCCGCGCGCCGATCGACGGATCGCCGAGAGTGATGTTGCCGGCCAGCGTGTCTTCGATGAGCAAGGGATGCTGGGTGACGTAGGCCAGCGAGCGGACCAGCCGGCAGCGGGGGATCTCGCCGAGCGGCTCGCCGTCCAGCCTGATCTCGCCGCCTATCGGCTGCAGCGCCCCGGTGATCAACCGCCCGAGCGTTGACTTGCCGCTGCCGGTCGCCCCGACGATCGCCACCCGGCTGCCGGGCTCGATCCGCACCGTGACGTCGTGGATCAGCGGCGGCCTGTGGAGGTCATACCCGAAGGTGACACCGTCCAGCTCGATCAGCCCGCGCAGTTTCGGCCCGGAGGGAGAGGCGGCTGGGTCCTGGTCGAAGCGGGGGTCCGTGGCGGCCTCCAGCACGTCGTCGAGCATGAGGAGCTGACCGCGCAAGCCCGCCAGCCCCAGCCCGGCGCGCGACAGCGTTCCCGCCGTCGCCATGAAGACGCCGAAGGCGGTCAGGAAGGCCATGAACTCCGCGATCGTCATGCTCGCCGTGGCCAGCCGCAACGCGCCCAGCAGCAGGACGGCCAGGCCGGTCACCGCCTCGGCGGCGCCGGCCACCGCGAGCAGGCGCCCGGTGCTCATCTGCAGCCGGTGCTGGGTGTCCACGTCGCGGGCCTGCGCCTCGGCCCAGTCGTCGAAGAAGCCGGCGGTGGTGCCCTCGGCCTTCAAGGACTCGATCATCGACAGTCCGGACATGGCGACACCGTCACGACGGGCCTGCTCCGCCGCGAGCTGCTTCTCCCGGTCGGCCGCCAGCCGCTGGGCCAACCGCAGGACGATGGCGGAGACCGCCGCGCCGAGCACCGCCGCCGCCGTCAGCGGCTGGCTCATGCCGAGCATGACCAGCAGCAGCCCGACCACGGAGAAGATCTGCACGCCCATGGGCAGCAGCCTGTTGGTCAACTCCATGGCCACCGCGTCGTTGAGCTGGGCGCGTGCGGCCAGAGCCGCGATGAACCTGCGCTGGAAGAACAGTCCGGGCAGGCGCAGCAGGGTGTGCATGAACGCGCGTGAACGCCTGGTCGCCACGGCGATCAGCAGCCGCGACAGCGCCCGCTGCTGCACCCACGTGGCGCCCAAGGCCAGCAGGGCGATGGCGCCCAGGTGCAGCGCCGCCGACGTTGGGCCCGACGCGTCCGAAAGCGCGGCCCGCACGGCGAACGCGGTGGCGAGGGTCGCACCGACGCTGGCCAGCCCGCCCAGGAGCACGAAGGCCACCGCGCCCAGGTGCGGGAGCAGCCACCTCAGCAGCGTGTTGGGCAGGGGCTCGGGGCCCTCGCGGGTGGCGAACTCGGGCGTCTTGACGAAGGTGAGCACGACACCTCCGAAGGAGGCGGCGAACTGCTCCCCGGCGAGGGTGTGGCGACCGCTCGCCGGATCGTTGACAGCGACCCTGCCGTGCCGTGTGAGGCCTTCCAGCACCACGAAATGGCCCGGATCGACCAGGGCGACGGCGGGAAGGGGGAGCGTTCGCAGGGCGTCCAGTTGTGGATGGGCGGGGTCGCCGAGACGGACCCGGTGGCCGCGTCCCGCCATGCCGTACAGGCCGGCCGCCCGCACCAGGGCGGCGGCGGAGGTGCCGTCGCGCCCCACGCCGCACGTCTCACGCAGCTCGTGCGGCGCGACGTGGCACCCGTGGTAGGCCAGGATGATCCCCAGACAGGCGGCGCCGCAGTCGCTCTCCTCCACCTGAGGGATGTGTGGGGTGCGCACCTCAACCTCCGGCGGGTTCAAACAGGGGTTCGCGTACGGCGAGGCGGAGCGGCAGCTCGGCCGGGCTGACGAACGCGATGCTGTCCCGGTAGACCGGCTCGCGCACCGCCGGCTCAAGCCCCGGCGCCCTGGTCGCCAGCCAGCGGAGCACGCTCTCGCCCTCCAGCAGCGACAGGGCGGCGCCTAGGCAGAAGTAGGGCCCGTGACCGAAGGCGAGCTGCGTGGTCTCACCCCGGTCCAGGTCGAACGCGCTCGGCCTCGAGAAGCGGCTGGGATCCAGGTTGGCGGCAGCGAACATCAGCAGAACGGTGTCGCCGGCCGCGACGCGATGCCCGCCGATCTCGATGTCGGCCGTCGCGCGCCTGGTGCCCATCGTGACCGGCGGCATGTACCTGATGCCCTCGGCGAACGCGGCCCCGGCCAGTCCGGGGTCGGCCACGACCCTGTCCCAGGCCTCTGGGTTGCGCAGCAGTGCGTAGACCGCGTTGGTGAGGCCGCTGGTCATCGTGTCCAGCCCGGTCATGAAGAGCAGAACGACCATCGCGATCAGCTCGTCGTGACCCAGTCGTCCGTCGCTCGCGAGTTGCGAGATCAGGTCGTCACCCGGCCGGGCGCGCCGCTGCCGCACGATCTTCTCGACGTAGTCCAGGACGTCGGCGACGACGGAGTTGTCGGCCTGGGGCGCCTGGCCGAGTCCTTGCAGGTTCCAGGTGGCCTGGCTGAGCTGGTCGGTGAGCGTGGTGGCCCAGGCCAGGATGCGCGGCCAGTCCGCTTGCGGCAGGTCGAGCAGCGCCGCAGTCGCCATGACCGGCAGCGGCACGCCGACCTCGGCCACGAAGTCACATTCGCCCCTGCTCAGAGCGGGCGACAGCAGACCGTCGACGATCTCGTCTATCCGCCCGCGCAATCGACCGATGGCGCGCATGCTGAACGCCCCGGCGACCAGCCGCCGCAACCGCCGATGGTCGGCCGCCGGCTGGACGGACATGAACCGCTGGAAGAGCTCGCCGAGCGCGGGCGCGGCCTCCCACATGCCTGAGGACAGTCCTGGCAGCCTGATCTCCAGACGGTCGTCGCTCGCCAGCGTGGTCACCAGGTCGAATGAGGAGAACAGCCAGACCGGGCCGAACCTGATGACCGGGTCTTCGGTGGGCAGCCTGGCGAAGAGCTCGGAGGCGGCGGGGCCGCGGGCCGCCGGATCGGTGAGGAATTGCCAGACACTTTCTGCGTTACTCATGAACATTCCCAAAGTCGTCGTGGTCTTCCGGGTCAGGTGGTCCAGCAGAATCCGCCGGTGCCCATGGTTCCGGCTGATGCGGGGCTGCCTTCGTCGATGAGTTCCTCGATGACGATTTCGCAGAGGTTGCTTTCCATTTCTTCTCCTATATGGGGTTATTTGGCGCGACGGCGTGTAGAGAGCTGGCAGACGTGTGCGAACATCGAGAGGGTTATGTGCCGATACCACGCCTGCCACTGCCGTACGGAGTAGCGGTCGAGGCCGGACTCCTCACGAGCCGTGGCGAAGAACCACTCGCCGCCCGCTGCCCTGTGTGCGGTCCTGACCAGCTCGCCGAGCGACGTGGTGGCCGGCGCGAAGCAGAGATAGGACCCGCCGTCGCGCCGCAGCAGGTGCCAGCGGGCGAACCCCGGGACCAGCGGTCCGCTGAGCGGAACCCTGGCCCATCTCCCCTCGCTCTCGGCGTGCCCCGGCGGTCGCGCGCCGCCCGCCGTTCCCAGCAGGTACGGCAGGCGGTGCTCTTCAAGCAGATCGCACAGACCCGAGCTGTCGCCGTAGGGCAGGCGCGAAACGATCCAGGTCACCGGGATCTGCGCGGCGAGCGTGCGTTCGATCATCGCCCAGGCCAGCTCGTCCTTGCTGCGGAAGCCCAGGTCGGGAGGGACGGCCGCGCGCCTGCGCCGGGCCTGGTCGGTCACCCAACTGGGCGGGAGGAACAGCTCGCGGTCGACGGCGGCGGCGCCGAATCGGCCCGCCTGGACGAGGAAGACGCCGACCTGGCAGTTGTCGACGCCGCCAAGCCCTGGACAGAACTGCTGGGCGACTCCGACCGACTGCGTTCCCTTCTTGGAGAACCCCTCCTCGGCGATGACCATGAGGGGGTGCGGGTCGCCCAGTGCCTCGACGACCAGGGTCCTGATGCTGTCGCGCATCCGGTCCTCATCCCAGCGGGCAGTGGTCAGCAGTCGCTGGCGCCCGTCGTCGCCCCCGAGGTCGGCTGCCGGTACCGGGGGAGCGCCCCCGGCCATCAAGGCCTGGATGTAGGCGTAGGCGTGCTCGCGTGGTTCGGGCCGGAAGAAGTGGCCCTCTATCCGGCGGAACATCGCGCGTGCCGCGGCGGCGGGTGACGGCATCCGCGTGACCGCGGCGTGTGGGCCGTCCGCCCATAGACCCGGCGCCTGCCGGGCAGGATTCATGTCGGCAGGTGCGGGTCGCCGGGCCAGCGCATTCAACCCATTCACCATCTGACCCCTTCAACGAAAGGTCTCAATGTGTGGGCTTTACGCTATTACCGGCCATGGTCCGCTGACCATGACGTGAATGTCACGCATTCTCTTGAAATTCCCACGTTTCGTCTCGTTACGAGGGATCACGAGTTGCAGTGACATGTGTAATGAGATAGCAAAAATGTAGACGTGTAGAAGAAATGTAGATAGCTGGGCGGAATGGGCTGGCCGGACATCCGCGAGGCCAGGGCTCACGGCGTTCCCGTACGGTGAGACCGTGAAAAGTCGTGGTGTTCCGGGATCGGTCGCGCAGTTCTCTCGGCATTGACGCGATGGTTGCCGGCCGTGCCGTGCGCTCATCGGCTGGTGACTGTGTCCGAATGCCTCGCATGAACGCGGTCGTGGAGCGGTGGGTGCAGACCTGGCGCCGCGAGCTCCTGAACCGCTGCCTGCTGGGAACGATGCGCTGCGCGAGGGCGAACATTTCTCCAACGAGCGCCTTGCGGTGGCCCCTATCGTGTACGCCGTGACAACACAGGTGATCTTGCTCAATGGTGGATCCAGCGCGGGCAAGTCCGCGATCGTCCGGAACCTGCAGGCCGTACTGCCGCAGCCCTGGCTTGCCATCGGAGGTGTCGACTCGCTGATCGGGGTGATGCCCGAATCCATGATGACATCGGAGGCCGGAATCAAGATCGCTTCCGACGGCGGCGTGACCGTCGGGCCGGAGTTCCTGAAGCTGCAGACGGCGTGGCGGGAGGGCATCGCCTCGATGGCCCGCGCTGGAGCCCGGGTCATCATCGACGACGTCCTTCTCGGGGGAGCGGAGTCCCAGCAGGAGTGGCAGAAAGTCCTCGGCGGACTCGACGTCCTGTGGGTCGGCGTCAGATGTGACGGCGCGGTGGCCGCCCAGCGCGAGCGGGCTCGGGGAGACCGCGTCCTGGGCATGGCCGAGGCCCAGGCGGAGGCGGTACACGACGGCATGGTCTATGGCCTGGAAGTGGACACCACGCGCACCGAGTCGCTGGCGTGCGCGAAGATCATCGCTGCTTACACAACCGCGAGCCGGTGAACGTTTCCGCTTGGAACCACTCATCGACCGGCGGGTCGACCTGTGGGTGCCCGAAACTCGGCCGTTGGGGCTGACCTGGGGTTTGGCGTGCTTCGGCCGCGCGATCTGACGCCGCAGCACCGCTGTCTCGTGACGCAGCACGATGATTTCCGCGTCCTCCGATGCTTGGCTGCGGCCGAGCACCATCAGCCGGCCGAACACTCGGAGCACGCTCAGACAGAGCAGGCGAACGAGCGCAAGACGCGATCTTGTCTGCACCGACGGACCCGTCAAACCACAGGTCAAAGCCATCGTGGCTGCGCTTTGACGCGGTACAGGCCGCATATTGCGTCGAACCTTTACCGGCCCCCCGTAGTCGAAGAGAGCATGATGAAGACGATGATCGGGGCCTCGCTCCTCGCCGGCGCGCTGCTGGTCTCCGGTGCCACCATGGCGGACGCCCAGACGAAGCCGACGCTGGGTCCCTACGGCTACGGTGCCGTCAAGCTCGGCATGACCGTCGAGCAGGCCATGGCGACGGGGGAGGTCGTCAAGAAGACACCGGGCGACGGTGGCTGCTCCGGCTGGGACCTGAAGAAGTCCCCGACTTCCAAGGACTCGACCGGCATCTACATCTCGCCGAAGCTGGGAGTAGCGGCCATCTTCGCCGCGAAGGGCATGACGACGCCGGAAGGCATCAAGATCGGCTCCACCACCGAGCAGTTGAAGGCGGCCTACCGGCACATCAAGAAGGACATCCACGGTTACTACGTGATCACGGTCCCCGGCAACAAGAAGGCCTACTACAGCTTCGGCGTCGCGCACAGCAAGGTCGCCGAGTACGGCATCGCCCTCAATAATCAGGACTGCTTCAACTAGCTGCTTGCAAGAGATCTTCGAGCCAGATCGTCGAGGCGCGGAGTTCGAGGCCGGCGAGATGGCTCTCGGGCGTCTTGTCGTCACGTGTGGCGATGCCGCGCCAGTCTTCAGCCGGTTGCTCAGGCGCTCGACGGCGTTCCGTTCCTGTCACGCCGGTGATCAGACTCCACAGCGCGGGGGCCGCGCTCAGCGTCTGCTCGTGACGTGCGGCCGCCCGCGCCGCGCTCGTCTGGCCGCCGGTCAGGCGGTGGCGCGTTTCCTGGACCCGCGTCGCCGGAAACGGGATGATCCTGCGATGGACTTCCGGCAGCTCGAGCGCTTTCTCGCGGTCGTGGACCACGGTGGATTCCACCGCGCGGCGGAGGTGCTCTATGTCGCGCAACCCTCGTTGTCGCAGTCAATCAAGCAGTTGGAGCGCGAGATGGGCGACGCTCTGTTCCACCGGGTCGGCCGCGGGGTGGTGCTGACCGAGGCGGGCCGGGAACTGGTCGGGCCCGCGCGGATGGCCGTCCACGCGCTGGGCCTGGCCGTCGAGTCTGTCGAGGCGGTGCGCGGGCTGCGGACCGGCCGGCTGCAGATCACGGCGATGCCGTCACAGACCATCGCCCCGCTCGCCGGGGTGATCACCCGCTTCACCGCGCAGTACCCGGGCGTTCGGGTGGTGGTCCGCGCTGGTGCCACCGCGGATGAGGTGGTGGAGGCCGTGCGTACCGGCCGGACGGAGCTGGGCCTGCTGGCCGGTGTAGGGCTCCCGGAGCGGCCCGGCGTGGGGCTGCATCCGGTCGCTCGGCAGCGCTTCGTTGTCGTGACGTCGGCCGCCGAGCCGTTCCAGACGGGTGCGCGGGTGGCGACGAGCGACCTGTCCGGCCTGCGCGTGATCGCCGGGCAGACCGGTACGGGGATGCGCGCGGTCGTCGACGCGCTGATCGAATCCGGCGTCGAGCTGACGATCGCGGTGGAGACTGAACACCGTGAGGCGATCCTGCCGTTGGTGCTCGCAGGCAGCGGCATCGCCGTTCTGGCCGAGTCGTGGCGGGAGGTCGCCGAGCGGGCGGGCGCCGTCGTCGCAGACCTCGATCCTGCTTTCCACCTTGAGGTCGCCTACGTCAGCCACGAGGGCGGGCTCGGTCCTGCATCGCGCGCGTTCCTGGATATGGCCACCGAAAGGCAGTGACGATCGGTCAGATAGGTAGCAGATATTGGACGCGACCTGGCGTGGCTGCTCGAATCGGTGCCATGCACTCTCACCGCATCGCTGTGATCCCCGGGGATGGAATCGGTGTCGAGGTGTGCGGCGCGACCCGTGCCGTCCTCGACGCCGTCGGCCGCAGGCACGCCATCGGCCTCACCTACGACGAGTTTGACTGGTCCTGCGCGCGATATTCGGCCGAGGGCGCGATGATGCCCGCCAACGGGCTCGATCTCATCCGTCACCATGACGCGATCTTCCTGGGCGCGGTGGGCGGGCCCGGTGTGGCCGATCATGTGTCGCTGTGGGGGTTGCTGATCCCGATCCGCCGGGGGTTCCAGCAGTTCGTGAACCTGCGGCCGATCCGGGCGCTCGACGGGCGGCAGGCCATCGACCTGGTGGTGGTGCGTGAGAACGTCGAGGGCGAGTACAGCGAGATCGGCGGACGCCTGTACCAGGGGACTCCGGCCGAGATGGCGGTGCAGGAGTCGGTGTTCACCAGGGTGGGGGTTACCCGTGTCGCCGACTACGCCCTGGACCTGGCCGAGCGGCGTGGCGGGCGGCTGACGTCCGCGACGAAGTCGAACGGGATCATCCACACGATGCCGTTCTGGGATGAGATCGTCGCCGAACGGGTCGCCGAGCGCCCCGCAGTGACGCTGCGCTCGGAGCACATCGACGCGCTGTGCGCCAAGCTGGTGCTCGATCCGGCTCAGTTCGACGTGATCGTCGCGTCCAACCTGTTCGGCGACATCCTGTCCGACCTCGCCGCCGCCGTCGCGGGGAGCATCGGCCTCGCGCCCGCCGCGAACATCGACCCGACGCGGGCCTACCCGTCGATGTTCGAGCCGGTCCACGGGTCGGCGCCGGACATCGCGGGCCGGGGGATCGCCAACCCGGTCGGCGCGATCTGGACGGCCACGATGATGCTCGACCATCTGGGGCACCCCGAGGCGTCGGCGAATCTCATGGCGGCCATCGAGAGCGTGTTCACCAAGACCGACGTCCGCACCCCCGACATCGGCGGCACGGCCGGCACCGAGGACATGACCCGCGCGATCATCGAAGCCCTTTGAAGGAAGGCATGAGCGTCCCGCTGCCCAGCACGTTCCAGTCACGCGCCGTCGACGTGGACGGCCTCGCCATTCACACGGTCGTCGGGGGTGACGGGCCGCCCGTGCTGCTCCTCCACGGCTACCCGCAGACGCACCTGATCTGGCACGACGTCGCCCCGGCGCTGGCGTCCCGTCACACGGTCGTGCTGACCGACCTTCGCGGGTACGGCGACAGCGCCAAGCCGGAGCCGGTCACCGACGACGTCTACTCCAAGCGGGTGATGGCCCGCGACCAGGTCGGCGTGATGCGGGAGTTGGGATTCGACCGCTTCGCCGTGGTCGGCCATGACCGAGGAGCGAGGGTGGGCCACCGGATGGCCCTCGACCATCCCGGCGCCGTCCGGGCGTTGGCCGTCCTGGACGTCGTGCCGACCCGGCACACGTTCGCGCACGCCGACGCCGCGTTCGGCCTCGGCTACTACCACTGGTTCTTCCTCGCCGCCGGCAACGGCATCCCCGAGCGGCTGATCGGCAACGATCCCGAGTTCTGGATCCGCAGCCGGATGACGGCACGGCACTCCGGCGGCGCCGCCTACGACGAGGCCGCGGTCCGGGAGTATGTCCGCTGCTTCTCCGACCCCGCCGCGATCGCCGCGTCGTGCGCCGACTACCGGGCGGCGGCCGGCGTCGATCTGGAGCATGATGAGGCCGACGCGGCGGCGGGCCGGCGCGTGCGCTGCCCGGTGCTGGCGCTGTGGGGCGAGCACAGCTTCGTCGGCCGCAACTATGACGTCCTGAAGGTCTGGCGGGAATACGCCGACCACGTCAGCGGTACGGCGCTGCCCAGCGACCATTACCTGCCGGAGGAAGCCCCGGCCCTCGTCACCGCAGAGCTAGAGGCGTTCCTGGCCAGGACCTGAGACCGGGTCCTGGCCAGGGGCCCTCAGGACCAGCGTTCCCCGCGCAGCGCCTTGCGGGCCAGCTCCAGCTCCAGCTCGATCTTGCCCACCACCCCGTCGTTGCCGACGGGTCCGTGCCCGCCCTCGAAGAAGCGCAGCAGCACGTCACCGCCGGCGGCACGCAGCCGCCGCGCGTACTCCTCGGCCTGCCGGGCCGGTGTGCGGGTGTCGTGACGCCCCTGATTGATCAGCACGGGCGCCCGCACGTCCTCGACGTAGGTCATGGGTGAGCTCAGCCGGAACCGCTCTTCGGCGAGCTCAGGCCGGCCACCCAGGAACCCGCGCCAGGCCGCCTTCAGGGCGGGGTGCATGTCCTCGTAGGCGAGCTTCCAGTCGGCGAGCGCGATGAAGGCGAACCCGCCCGCGAACAGGTCCGGGAGCCGGCCGAGCGAGAGCAGCGTCAGGAAGCCGCCGTAGGAGGAACCGGTCATGAACACGGCCGAAGGGTCGGCGATGCCCTCGTCGACCAGCCACCGCCAGGCCGCCTCGACGTCCTCCAACTCGCGGTCACCGACGGCTCCCCAGAACCCTTCGCGGAACGTCCTGCCGAAGGTGACGGAACCCCGGTAGTTCAGCGACGCGTAGGCGAAGCCCTCGGCCAGCCACGCCTGCGCGGCGGGATGGTATCCGCCCACGTCGGCGAGGTTCGGGCCGCCGTGCACCCGCAGGATCAGCGGCACCGGCCCGCTCGCGCCCTCCGGCGCCGCGACCCACAACTGCAGCGCGGTCCCGTCCTTGGAGGTGACGGTGACCGAACGCAGCGGGATCCCCGGCACGACGTTCTGCGGGGCGAGGACGCTGCGCGGCTCGCTCTCGCCACGGTCCAGGGCGAGCACCTCGAAGGGCAGGTCGGCGCGCTGGCACAGCAGCCGGATCTGACCACCGGGCCCGTAATGTGAGCCCCACTGGTTGGTCACCGCGCACGCCACCTCAGGGAAGAAGTAGGCGCCGTCAGGATGGGACACGCGCAGCAGCCGACCGGCCTGGAGGTCGTATTCGTACACGCGGTGGATGCCGCTGTCGACGTGGACGAGCAGCAGCCGGGCGCCGTCGTCGGACCAGTCGAGCGGGACGAGGTCACCCGTCAGCTCGGGCGCCTCGACGTCGGTCCGCGCACCGGTGAGGGGGTTCCACACGGCGGGCCGCGCGAACCCGGTGCGTTCCGTGCTCAGCAGCAGCCGGGGGTCTCCCGCGACCGGCGAGAACCGGACCCCGCGCACGGGCGCGAGCGGCCCGTCCGAGGCCGACGCCAGCACCGCGCCGTCGGAGGTGTCGAGCACCGTGACGGCGAAGCGGCGGATGCCGGGGTTGTGGTCCGTGGTGTCGATGCTCGCCAGCGCTCCGTCAGCGGAGACCAGGCTGTTCCAGGCCTCGTTCCTGCTGCGGTAGAGCCGGTGGGCGGCTGCGCCGGTCAGGTGATAGAGCGTGAATCCCTCGTCGTTGACCGTCGCGATGACGACCGCCGAGCCGTCGCGCGCGACGTCGATGCCGCGAAGCGTGTAAGGGGGCAGCTCGGGTGTGAGGTCGACGGGTTCGCCGTCGACCGGGTAGGACCACAGATGGCCGACCTCGCCGCCGTCCTCGTCGTGCAGCACCAGTACGGACCGTCCGTCCGCGGCGGGCAGCGGGGTCGCGACGTGCGGCGGCAGGTCCGGCACCCGCAGGGTCTCGCCGGTGGCCGGATTCCAGATGGACACCTCGGCGTCGCTGAGGCCCGCCGCGTAGATCATTTCGAGGTTGAGGTCGCCGGGACAAGGACGGATGTCCTGGATGATCGGAGTGTTGAAGCGGTCGCGCCAAGCGTCAGAGGACATTGATCAACTCCGGTTTGTGACAGGCGACGCCGTGGCCCCGCGCGTCGGTGACGAGCGGGGGGACCTCGGCGGCGCAGATCGAGCTTGCCTTCGGGCAGAGGGTCCGGAAGCGGCAGCCCGACGGGGGGTCGGTCGGGCTCGGGACGTCGCCGGTCAGGACGATCCGGCGGCGGGCGCGCTCGGCCCGCGGGTCGGGGATCGGCACCGCCGACAGCAGTGCCTGGGTGTAGGGGTGGCGGGGACGCTGGTAGAGCTCGTCCGGCGGTCCTTGCTCGACGATCCGGCCGAGATACATGACGGCCACCTCGTCGCTGGCATGCCGTACCACCGACAGGTCGTGCGCGATCAGGAGGTAGGTCAGCCCGAGCTGGTCCTGGAGGTCCTCCAGGAGGTTGATGACGCCGGCCTGGATACTGACGTCCAGCGCGCTGACCGGCTCGTCCAGCACGATCACGTCGGGCTCGACGGCGAGCGCGCGGGCGATGCCGACGCGCTGGCGCTGCCCTCCGGAGAACTCGTGCGGGAACCGTCCGGCGTGCCGGGGGTCGAGTCCGACAAGATCCAGCAGTTCGGGGACGCGCCCGGTGTCGAGGCCGTGGGTCTCGAGCGCCTCGGTGAGGATCGCCCGGACGGTCATGCGGGGGTTGAGCGAGGCGTACGGATCCTGGAAGACCATCTGGATGCGCCGCCGTGACTGACGCAACCGGGCGGACGGCAGCGCCGTGAAGTCGGTGCCGTCGAGAAGCACCTGGCCCGAGGTCGGTTCGACCAGCCGTACCAGGCACGCGGCCAGCGTGGACTTCCCGCAGCCGCTCTCCCCGACGAGCCCGAGCGTCTTGCCCCGCTCGATCCGCAGCGACACCCCGGAGACGGCCTGCACGGTGCCGGACCGGCGGCGGAACACCCCATCGCGTACCGGATAGGTCTTGACGAGGTCCGTGACCTGCAGCGCCGTCATCGCGGCCGCACCTCCTCCAGCTCAGCCGTAAGCAGGCAGGACGCCGTGTGTCCCTCGCCGATCCGGACCGGCGCCGGGACCGTCGTGTCACACAGACCGGCGCGGGCGTGCTCGCAGCGCGGATGGAACGGGCAGCCCGGCGCCCGCGAGGGCTGGCCCGGGATCTGGTAGAGCCGTTCGCCGTGGCGGGCGTCGAGCCGGGGGAGCGAGGCCAGCAAACCCCTGGTGTAGGGGTGGGCGGGCGCGTAGAAGATCGGTTCGACGGCGGCCTCCTCGGCCTTCGTGCCCGCGTACATCACCAGCACCCGGTCGGCGACGCCGGCCACCACGCCCAGGTCGTGGGTGATCAGCATGAGCGCGGTCGCCGTGCGCTGCTGGATCCGTCTGATCACGTCAAGGATCTGCGCCTGCACGGTCACGTCGAGGGCGGTCGTCGGCTCGTCGGCGATGAGCAGATCCGGTTCGTTGGCGATGCTCATCGCGATCATGACGCGCTGCCGCATGCCGCCGGACAGCTCGTGCGGGTACTGGTTCGCGCGCTTGGCGGGCGAGGGGATGCCGACCAGGTCGAGGAGCTCGACGACCCGCTCACGCAGCGCGGAGCGGGTGACCGAGGGGTCGTGCACGCTGATGGCCTCGGCGATCTGCGCGCCGACGGTGTGCACCGGCGTGAGCGCGGTCAGCGCGTCCTGGAAGATCATCGCGATGCGGCTGCCCCGCAGTGTGCGGAGTTGGGACTCGGAGCGGCCCAAGAGCTCCTCGCCGCGGAACCGGATCGACCCCGTGACGCGGGCGCGGCCGGGGAGGATCCCGAGCACCGCCATCGACGTGACGCTCTTGCCTGAGCCCGACTCGCCGACGATTCCGAGCGTCTCGCCGGGCGCGACGGAGAACGAGAGCCCGGTGACGGCCGCGACCGTGCCGCTGTCCGTGGGGAGCTGGACGGTGAGGTCGTCGACCTCCAGCAGGGCGTTCACGGGCGTGCTCCGTTCGGGTCGAAGGCGTCTCTGAGGCCGTCGCCGAGGAAGTTGATGGCCAGCGCCGTCAGGAGGATGAACAGGCCGGGGAAGTACAGCAGGTAGACCTTGCCGGTGCCGATCAGCCCGGACGCCTGGCTCAGCAGGTTGCCCCAACTGGAGTCCGGAGGCTGCACGCCGTACCCCAGGAAGGAGAGCGTCGATTCGACGATCACCGCGCTCGCCGCGCCGAGCGAGGTGCTCACGGCGATGACGCCGGTGAGGTTGGGCAGGATATGTCGCACGATGATGCGCGGCCGAGTCACGCCGAGCACGGTCGCCGCGGCGATGTACTCCTTCTCCCGCAGCGACAGCACCTGGCCGCGCACGATCCTGGCCACGGTGGTCCAGCCGATGGCCGCCAGCACCGGGACGATCACGACCGGGGAACGGCCGGCGCCCTGGAGCACGACCGCCAGGACCACGATCGCGGGCAGGACGATGAACAGGTCCGTGACCCGCATGATGATCTCGTCTGCCCAGCCGCCGAAGAAGCCCGCCGCGGCGCCCAGCGCGGTGCCCACGACGGTCGCGAGCACGGCGACGGACAGGCCGATCGCCAGCGAGATCCGCCCGGCGTAGAGGAGCTCGGTGAGGTAGTCGCGGCCCAGTTCGTCGGTGCCGAACCAGTGCGCCGCCGACGGTGGCATGGGTCCGAGTGCCAGGTTCTGGGCGCCGCGTTCGTAGGGGGCGATCAGGTCCGCCCCGAAGCAGCCGAGCAGCAGGAGCACGAGCACCGTGAGCCCGGCCACGGCCAGACGGTGGCGCAGGAACCGCCGGCGGGCCAGCTGCCACGGGGTGCGTTCTGACGAAGACGCCGCGGTCATCGGAGTCTCACTCTCGGATCGAGTACGGCGTAGGCGAGGTCGGCGAGCAGGTTGAACACGATCACGACCACCGCGATCACCAGCGTCCACGGCACGAGGACGAACACGTCGCCCGCGAGCAGGGAGTCGAGGAACAACCGGCCCATGCCCTGGATGGCGAAGATCTGCTCGGTGACGACGAGCCCGCCGAACAGCAGGCCGGCGTCCACGGCGGTGACGCTGACGAAGGGGCCGAGCGCGGTGCGCAGGGCGTGCCGCGTGACGATCCGGCGCTTCGGCACTCCCTTGGCCCGCGCGGTCCGCACGTACTCGCTGGTGAGGGCGTCGAGCATTGTCGCCCGAGTGAACCTGCTCCAGCTCGCCACCAGGCCCACGGTCAGCGTCAGCACGGGCAGCACGAGATGGCGCGCGTAGTCGAGCGGGCCGCCGCCGTCCGGGGAGTGCAGGCCCACGAAGTAGAGCGGGGGATCGGTCAGGCCGAGCAGTTCCTGCGGCCAGGCCGCGAGGATCTGGATGAGGATCAGCCCGAGCCAGAACGGCGGCATCGCGACGCCGAGGTAGGACAGCCCGGTGAAGGCCAGGTCGCCTGCGGAGTACTGCCGCACCGCCGAGTAGACGCCGACGGCCAGCGCGATCACCGCGGCGACGAGCACACCCCAGACGATCAGCTGCAGGGTGGTGCCGAGCGCGGGCAGGATCAGGCCGTGAACCGGGCCCGCCGTACGCGAGCTGACTCCCCAGTCGCCGGTGACGAACCGCGTGAGCCAGTGCCAGTACTGCACGGGGATCGACTGGTCGAGGCCGAGGCGCTCCGCCGCGCGGGCGAGCGCGCCGGGGTCGCGCCCGCCGCGCAGTTTGGCCAGCGGGTCGAAAGCGATCCTGACCGCCCAGAAGAGCAGGAAGGAGGCGATGAGTACGACGGGGACGGAGTAGAGCAGCCGCCGTGCGAGGTAGGCGAACATCGGCGTCTCAGCTCGCCAGGCCCCACTGGGCGAGGTTCCAGAACGGACCGCGCGCGGGGTCGATGGCCAGCGGACCGCCGATCTTGTTGTTCCACAGCAGGATGTTGGGGATCACGTCGAGCGGCAGGAGGGCGGCGGAGTCGGCGAGAAGCTTGTCCGCCTGGCGGGAGACGTCGACGCGCCTGGCCTCGTCGAGTGACGACGCGGCCGTGTCGAGGACCTTGTCGAGGCCGGGCAGGTCGATACGTGACATGTTGAGCCCGGAGTAGCCGTTGTCTTCGGTGGGAACCGCGCTCGATGAGAAGGACGCTTCGAGCGAGGGCTGGGGGAAGGTGTCGACGAGGGTCCACAGGCCCATCTGGAAGTCGCCCTTGGGGAGCTTGCTCGCGAACAGGTCCGTGGCCGAGGTGTTGTCGATCTTCACCTCGAAGCCGGCGGCGCGCAGTTGCTCCTGCAGGATCTGCTCGGTCAGCTCGCGGCGCTTGTTGCCGGTCATCGTGCTGACGGAGAACGTCGCCCGGTTTCCCGCCTTGGCCCAGATGCCGTCGGATCCCTTGGCCCATCCGTCGCCCCGCATCAGGGAGTCGACCTTGGCGAGGTCGGGGGTGTACTGGGCGAAGTCGGAGCCCCCGTAGCGGCCGACGAGCGGGGTGTGCGCGCTCTGGGCGGGTTCGTTGACGCCGAGCGCGCCGTACAGGCGGGTGACGACCGCTTTGCGGTCGATCGCGTGCGAGACGGCCTTGCGGAACGTCACGGAGTCGAAGGGCGCTTTGGCGTTGTTGAACCAGATCGCCTCAAGGTTGCCCGACTCGGGATCGACGATCGAGCTCGCGTTGGGCAGCCCGCTCTTGATCTGGTCGATCGAATCGAGCTGCGGCGTGGGGTAGAGCGCGTCGAGCTGGCCGGTCTTGAACGCCTGGAACGCCGCGGCGGTGTCCGCCGTGAACTGGAAGGTGACCTTGTCGAGCTTGGGCTTGTCACCCCAGTAGTTCGCGTTCGGCACGAGGACGACCGAGACGCCCTTCGTCCAGGACTCGATCTTCCATGGGCCTCCGCTCCAGGTGTAGCCGTCCTTCATCAGGGCGCTGCGGTCCTTGCCCTTGAGCAGGTGGCTGGGGAGCAGGCCGCTGCTGTCGCTGAACAGGCCCTTCCAGTTCGCGTACGGAGCGTCGAACGTGACGACCGCCGTCTTGGGACCAGGCGTGTCGATCTTGGTGACGTGGCTGTACCCGGTCCGGTTCAGGACGTCCTTGCCGTCGCGGATCGCCAGTGCCGTATAGGCGAAGTCCTCCGACGTGATCGGCTCGCCGTCCGACCATACGGCCGCCGGGTTGATCCGGTAGGTGACCTTCTGCGGCGGCCCTGCGGCGACCTCGGGTTCTGACGCCATGACGTTCGTGGCCGCCAGTCCCCACGTGCCGTCGGCCTTCCTGGGCTCGAACACCCGTGGAATCGTCGGGATGTCCATGATCCAGGTGCCCCAGATCGAGGTGGCACAGCTCGCGATCCAGTCGGTGCAGTCCGGTTCCTGCTCGGCGCCGATGACGATGCTTCCCCCCTGACGCACCGGCGCGGCCGCCGCGGGGCGGGCATCGGACTTCAGGGCCGTGCCGGTGCCTCCGCTCGTGCACGAGGCCGCGAGGAGGGCGAGGGCGGCGAGCCCCATTGCTCCGAGTCTGAACCTGGTGCTCATGCTCTGACCTTTCTGGGGGTGATGAGAGGGAGAGTATTGGCAAGTCAAAAGCCAGGCAAGGGTATTAGGCATGTTTCTAGTCAGTCGCGTTGACTATGCTTTAGTCCGGTACTCCGATCAGGTGGTGCGAAAATGCGTGAACCGGCGGTGGCTCATCGGTCGACGAGGGAGGCTTTGGTGGCATCAGCACGCCAGTCGAAGGAGAAGCGTTCCAAGGCGGAGGCGCGGCCACGGCGCGCGCGTGACAGCCTCAACCGGGAGGTGATCCTCGCGGCAGCCGAGAAGATCGCTTTGCGCGACGGCCTGGACGCGCTGACCTTCCAGGAGCTCGGAAGCGAGCTCGAGGCCCACCCGACCTCGCTGTACCGCCATTTCAAGGACAAGGACGAACTGCTTCTCGAACTGGTCGACAGCCTGAGAGCCCGCTCCTACGGCGGCACCGTCACGCCCACCGACGACTGGCGCGCCGACCTGCGCGACATCGCCCAGCGGGTACGCGAGCACTACCTCCGCTATGCGCCGTTCGCCCAGCAGATGGTCATGCGCACCACGCGACGACCCACGGAATTCTCCAGCGTCGACTTCGCCCTGGACGCTGTACGGCGGGCCGGAGTCGACGACGAGGAGGTGGCGCTCGTGCAGCGCGCGTTCGGCAGTTTCGTGCGTTCCGTGGCGAGCCTGGAGGCGGCCGTCCATGCGCTCGACCCAGAGGTGCGGCGCAGGGACGAGCTCGCCTGGCAGGTGGAGTACCGGCAGCTCGACGCCGACATGTACCCCGCTATCGCCCACTATGCTGACCGGCTCCCGAGCCTCGGCGGCCCGTCCGCCTTCGACGTCGGCCTGGAGATGATGCTCGACGCGATCGAGGTGCGCGCCGAACGGTCACGAGCGCGTCAGCGTGTCGATCAGAGCGGCGACGAGTCGCGCCCGGTCGGCGAGTGAGGCCAGGTCGACCCACTCGTGCTCCGCGTGGGCGCCGTCCCCCAGCGGGCCGAGGCCGTCGAGCGTGGGGATTCCCAGCGCGCCGGTGAAGTTGGCGTCGGACGCTCCCCCCACCGCGACCTCTTCGGGATCGGGCAGTCCGAGGCGCGCCGCGGCCTTGCGGGCCGCCGCGTACAGTTCCCGGGAGCTCGCGGGCTCCAGCGGCGGACGGTTGATCTCGCCGTCGACCCGGACCACCGCTCCCGGGACGGTCGGGGCGAGCGCATGCATGCGCTCGTCAACGCGCGCCAACTCCGCCAGTTCCCAAGCGCGGACGTCCACGCGCAGGTGCGCTTGCGCGGGCACGGTGTTCGTGGCGGTGCCCGCGCGCGCGACCGTCGGGGTGACCGTCGTACCACGCTCGGGGTCGGCCAGCTCCGACACGGCCACTACCTGCGCGGCGAGTTCGAGCAGCGCGTTGACCCCGCGTTCCGGCTCCAGTCCCGCGTGGGCTGCCTTGCCGGTGATGTCGACGCTGTAGAACGACCCGCCTTTGCGGGCCGTCTTGAGCGCTCCTGCCTGGCTGGGCTCCAGTACGAGTACGGCGCCGCAGGCGCCGGCCATGTCTTCGACCAGCGCCCGCGAGGTCGCAGAGCCGATCTCCTCGTCGCCGGTGATCAGGATGCCCACCGAGGTGGGATCACGGCACTCGGCGAGCGCGGCGAACGCCGTGACCAGCCCGGCCTTCATGTCGAAAACACCCGGACCATACGCGCGACCGCCTTCGGCGCGGAACGGACGGCGGGTGATCGTGCCGAGCGGCCACACCGTATCGGCATGACCGAGCAGCAGCACCCCACCCTCTGCGGGCGCACGCCACAGCATGTGCGGAGTCCCGCCTACCGCGACGATCTCCGCCGGCCTGCCGAGCAGCGACTCCCCCCAAGATCGCATCAGGGCATAACACCGCTCCAGCCCCTCGGCGTGACCGGATGGCGACTCAACGGCCACCAGGGCGGAAAGGCGCTCGCGCAGCAAGGCATGATCCATGGCCAGAACTGTAGTCATGAGCATTGACTATCTCAAGGGCTAAGGTCATGACTCGTTTGCGGCGCGGGGCGGACCGGCATGACAGCCCGCCCCGCCCCCATCAGCTCGCCGCTGGCCGGCCTGTTCTACGAGGAGCAGAAAACCCTTCAGGACCTGCTACTCAAAGCCGTGCGCTGCCCAGCGGGCCCGGCATGCGAACCGGCTCCGGCTGGGGCGAAGGGAGCCTTGAAAACGGGAGGACGTGGGGCAGACGGGTCTGCCAGTCTGGTGAGCCGATCATGGAGGTGGCCCTATGTCGGATGAAGCGTCGTTTCTCGGGGAGTTCAGTCAGCGGCTGCACAGTGGCGACCTCGGCGTCGTGTGCGATGCGCTGAGCGATTATCAGCAGGCGCAGGCGGACACCAGGTGGGGAGTGGACAACCCGTACTGGCCACTGAACAACGAGGTACTCTTCGTCGCCCGCGACCTCCTGGACCGGTCGTCCACGCTCGACGACGAGAACCGGCATCGGGCGCTCTCCTGGTCGCTCACCATGGTGTGGCACCTCGGTGAAGACGAGGACGCCGACCGGATCGCCGAGATTCTGGAAACCACCTCGGACCCCGGGCTGCGGGAGGAAGGGGTGATGGCCGCGTCCACTGCTCTCGAGGACGCGGAGGAGCCGAACCCTCGGCTCCTGGCGGCCGTCCGCGCGATCGCCCTCGACGAGAGCCTGGACGCGCGGGATCGCGGCTCCGCGATCCATGCCCTGGGCGGTCTCGACATGCCCGAGGTGGAGGAACTGTTCATCCGCCTTACCGAGTCCGGCGACCTCAAGGTCCAGGTCAGCGCCGCCGGGCAGCTGACATCGTCCAAGAAGGTTCGTGTGCACCGCGAGCTGCTCCAGCAGCTCGTCGACTCCTGGCCGGAGGACGCGGGCCCCTTTTCCAGGGACGTTCGTGATGCGCTCGTGGGCTTCCACAGCACGTACTGGAAGGACGCCTACCTGGACGATCCGGCCCTCCGGAACGCTCACGACGAGCTGCGGTTCCCACTGACCGACGAAACGTGTCTGGAGGCGTTCACCACGCTGCTGCGCAGCGACGACCCGGTCGCCGTGGGCATCGCGCTCGACCACTACGAATGCTGGGAGGGGCTGCGGCACGTCCTGGACGACTCCGACCTGGCGGACGCCTACCTGCCCGAGGTTCTGGAGCGCGCCCGCGAGGTGCTCCGTCGTCCGATCTCGCCCGCCGAGGTGAGCGCGCTGAACATGATCGGGGCGCAGCACGCGAAACCGGGTGACGCCGACCTGCTGGTGGACATCCTCGGCCGGACGGATTCCGACACCGTCCGGCATGAGGCCATCTGGATGGCGTACGGGCTCTTCGACGAGGCCGAGACTGCGGACGCCCGGCTCGTCGAGGCGGTGAGCGGTGTGATCTTCCACCCGTCCTCTGCCTCCCACGGCACCAAGGAGACGGCGATCCGGATCCTGGCCGACGGGCTCGGCGCGGGCGCCGACGACGTCCTTCTGCGTGCGATCCGCGAGGGGGAGCCAGACGTGCAGGTGCACGCGGTCTCCTACCTGGTGAAGACCGGCGGCCTGGACCGCCACCGTGCGGTCATGGAAGACCTGGCCGAAAGCTGGGAGGAGCGTCCTCCGGTGCGCTTCTGGGGCCAGAACCCCATCGACCTGGTCTTCGGGAAGCCGCACAGCGTTCACTGGGAGGGGCACCGGCTCCAGGACCCGGACCTGCACAGCGCGCACAGAAGGCTGCGCCTCCCCACGGCGGACGAGTCGTACCACGACGCCATGCGCACGATGCTCGAAAGCGGCGACGTGGCCGCCGTCGGCATCGCCCTAGACCATTGGTGGGACGCGGACGGCGCCCTCGCACGAGGTGGCGAAGAGGCCCGGCAACCGGCGAGGGCGCTCGTCCTCACGCTGATACAGGAGATCCTGCGGCAGCCGCCGTCCCCGCCCGAGCTCAGCCGCGCGTACGGTCCCCGCGCCGCCCACCTCACCGCCCTGTCGGCGCTGAGGATCGCCGCGAAGGACGACCTGTCCGTGCTCGCCGACTCGCTCGAGAGCGCCGACTCGCTTCGCGACCAGGTCCTCGACACCGTGAGAGACGTGCTCTGGTCCGTCGACCACTCCCACCCCCGGCTCGTCCAGGCCCTTGGGGACATCGTGTGCGACGAAGCCGTCCCGATGAGCGAGCGCAGTCAGGCCTTGTATCTGCTGGGGGAGTTTCGGAGCGACAACTCCGTCGACGTCCTCTTGAGCGCGACCCGCTGTCCCGAGCTGGAGATCCAGGCGGCCGCCGCCCTGGTCCTCGCACGGGACGAGACGTTCGAAGAGCACCGTCCGATGATCCAGGCCCTCGCCGCGAGCTGGCCCACGGAAGACGTCCCGACCGAAGTCAGCGAAGTGCGCGAGCTTCTCGAAGACTCGGACGAAGAGTAGGGATCCGGACCCTTCATAAGGGCATCAGCCTGTTCACCCAGTACATGAGTGCCGAGCGGATCGCGGCCATCGCCTACGAGGGCGCCGAGGCGGCCGACAATCCGCTCCGGCCCGCTTCCGGCGCCGCCAGCCAGGCCGAGTATGGCCGCTGACCTGCGGCTCAGCGTTTATCGAGAAGTCTCGTCGGAATATGACCACGACCTCTTCTCGGCGGACCTTGCCCAGGCTCGCGGCCTCGCACGACCTGGTGTGTAGTACTGGCAGGGCCAGCCATGCCCTTGGTTGACCGGCTGGGTGAAGAGCAGACTTGGGGCATGGGCAACAACGACTTGGGCGACTTCCTGCGGGCCCGCCGTGCTGGACTCACGCCGGATGAGATCGGTCTGCCGGTCGAGTTCGGCGCCGGTCGCCGGGTCGCCGGTCTGCGGCGCGGTGAGGTCGCGCAGCTGGCCGGGGTGAGTACCGAGTACTACACCCGTCTGGAACAAGGCCGCGCCCGGCAGCCGTCCGAGCAGGTACTGCATGCCCTCTGCGACGCGCTGCGGTTCGATGACATCGAGCGGCGGCATCTGTTCGCCCTCGCGGGCACCACAGCCGGGCGCAAGGACCGGGCCGAGCACTCGTCACGGCTACGACCGGCGCTGCGACAGGTGCTGGAGTCGATGGATCTGGCTTCTGCTTTTGTCAGCGACCGGAACCTCACTGTCGTCGGCGGGAACACGTTGTGGGCGTTGCTGTTTCCCGATGTGGCCGAGCTGCCGCGCCGGGAACGCAGCATGGCGCGCTGGACGCTGCTGGATCCGCGTGCTCGCCTGGTGTGGTGCGACTGGGAACGCGTCGCCCGCGACTACGTGCATGGGTTGCGGCTGGCCGCCGCCGCCCAGCCGCGAAACCAGCACATCGCCACCCTGATCGGTGAGCTGATGATGCGCTCACCCGAGTTCCCGGCGTGGTGGTCAGAACACCGCGTCCAGGAACGCAGCACCGGCCTCAAACGCCTCCACCACCCTGTCGCCGGTGACCTGGAACTGCAGTACGAGATCTTCACCTCGGTCGCCGACCCGGGCCAATCGCTCGTCGTCTACTGCGCGCCGTCCGGCTCGCCATCTCAGGAGCGCCTGCGACTGCTGGCCAGCTGGGGCAGCGAACCCGCCACCGCGACTACCCGGGACACCGCCGCCGAGTCCTGACCACCGCCCGAACCGGGCGATCCAGCACCAACACCACCCAGACACGACCCCGCCATACCCGCGGGGTCGATGCCGCCGTGCCCACGCATGCCCCGCGGCCTGACACTCATCCACGAGAGGACACCCGTAGTGAGCAAGACATTCCTGATCACCGGCGTCAGCACCGGCCTCGGACTGGCCATCGCCCGACGAGCCCTGGCGGCCGGGCACCGGGTGGCGGGCACCATGCGCACCGAGCAGCACGCGGCCGCCTTCCAGGCACTGGACCCCGACCGCGCCCGGGCCTTCATCCTCGACCTGTCCGACGCGGACCGGATCGAGCCCACGGTGCGGGCCGCCGAAGCGGAACTGGGCCCGATCGAAGTGCTCGTGGCCAACGCGGGCTACGGGCTCGAAGGCACCTTCGAAGAGTCATCGATGGCCGATCTGCGCCGCCAGTTCGAGGTCAACGTATTCGGCACGGTAGCGACCGTGAAAGCGGTCCTACCCGGCATGCGGGAACGGCGCGGCGGCCACATCTTCGTCATCACCTCGATGGGCGGGCACACCACCTTCCCCGGACTGGCGTTCTACGAAGGCAGCAAACACGCCCTGGAAGGCATCACCGACACCCTCGCCCAAGAGGTCACCCAGTTCGGCGTGCGGGTCACCGCCGTAGCTCCCGGCGCGTTCAAAACCGACTGGGCAGGGAGGTCACTGGTCCGCGCACCACGCAGCATCGCCGACTACGACGCACTGTTCGACCCGATCCGGACCCGCCGCCAGGCCCTCGCGGGTCAGGGCATCGGTGACCCCGATCGCGCGGGCGACGCCATCCTCACCCTCCTGGACGCAGAGAAGCCTCCCGTGCACATCCTGCTCGGCTCGGACGCGCTACGCCTGGTCACCGCCGGGCGCCAACGCGTCCAGGACGACTTCGACGCCTGGGAGAAACTCAGCCGCTCCACCGACTCCACCGAAGGCGGAGTAACAGTCGCCTGACACTGGACAATTCACCAAGACAGCGTCCGGTAACGGCGCTGCGGCTACCGACCCACCCGGAGACAGCGCGACCATGTGCGCGGTGATCGTCGAAAAATCCCGCCGCGGAATGTGAAACAATCCACGGCGAAACCAATGAGCGGGGTCCGTGACAAATGACAACCGATCGACAAGTGGCTTCGCATCCACTCGCTCGCAAGCGTGAAATGTAACCGCAAGCCGCCATGGCCGAAAGTCGTCGCTGACATGGACCTGGTAAGGCTTGTCGCCGGTGATTGTGGCCCACGCGGTGAACTGCCTGACGGGTCTACCTCTCCATAAGTTCGTGCGCGGCGAGTAAAAAACCATCTCATCGCCAGGACGTGGCTGGCGAAGACGCGTGCCAGCACCGTGGTCCGCTTGCGTGAAGCCTCCCTGGATGGCCGCTTCAACGTGATCCAGACTGACGGTGTTGATCCAGAATCGCTGATCGGGAGAAGGGGCGGCGCGAGCCGAGGTTGCCGACTCGCCCGCGCCGGCCCCACCGTTCACTCTGCCGTCATTCCCTCAACAAGGCCGGTCGTCGGCCTGCCGAGGAGTCGAGAAAGATCGTCACCGACCCGAGCAAAAACCCCGGCAGCGATGGTTTCATCGAGACTTACCAAGAAGCCGGCCAGCTCGCCGTCCATCCCCGAATTGATGAGCGCTACCTGCAGCTCTTCGGGAGTGACAGGCTGGTAAGTGACCTCTCGCTCCAGCACGACCGACATCGCTTCGGCAATGTCGGCGTAGGTGAAGTTCGTGTCGCCTGAGAGGCTGTAAGTGACATTGCCGTGCCCATCTGTGGTGACAACGATGGCCAATGCCTCAGCCAGGTCCTTCCGGCTGGCTGCCGCAACAACAGCATCACCGGTCGCCGCGGCGAGAACGCCGGTGAAGCGGGGGCCTGCCAGCGCCTGAATGTAGTTCTCGATGTACCAGGTGTTCCGCAGGATCGTGTACGTCACACCGGAAGCGGTAAGAGCTTCCTCTGTCGCCCTGTGGTCCGCATTGATCTCGAACCGGTCATCGTCGGCTCGAACTCCGCTGGTGTAGTAGACGTGTCGGACATTCGCGTTCTTCGCAGCCTCGATGACCGACTCGTGCTGAGCAAGGCGATTCGGGTCGCTGCCCGAGATCAACACAATGTCAGAGTGCCTGGCAACCAGTTCTGCGACGCCGACCGAATCCGACAGATCGACGGCGGCAGTGCTGAACCCGGCGCAAGCGAGTTCCCCGAGGCGCAATTGTTTCCGACCGACCGCGGTGATCGTTTCGGGACTGATTCCCCGAGCGACTAGCGCGTCCAGGACGTGGCGACCGAGTGCCCCGGTAGCCCCGAAAACCAGGGTGCTCGCCTCAGGCACGGTCATGGAGAGTGATCTGGTAGCCGTCGGGGTCGGCGAAGGTGAATGTCCGGCCGAAGGGGCCGTCAATCGGTGCGGAGACGATGGTGTGACCGTCGGCGACGAGAGCATCGTGGATGGCCTGGACGTCGGTGGCGTGGAGCCAGATCGCGGCACCGATGCCGGGCTGGGCAACGGATGCGAGGTCGGTGCCGGGAATGACGTCGCGGAGCGCGAAGGCGATCGGCTTCGTCTCGAAGACGACGGCGTGCGGAGGCCCGGCCTGCGAGCGGACGAGGCCGAGGTACTGCTCGTAGAACGCCTGCGAAGCGTCGAGGTCACGCGCTTGCAGCGAGATGAAGTCGGGGCCAATGGCGGGCAAGATGATGCTCCTTCTCTTCGTGTCAGATTCCTGACACGGACCAATGTATGTCAGAATACTGACATGAATCAAGACGGCGTCGGCGTCGACCTGGACAAGTCGCTGGGCTACCTGCTGAAAGAAGCTTCGAGCGCCCTCCGTGCAGCCATGGAAGAGGTGCTGCGGCCACTCGGGATGAGCGTGACGCACTACTCCTGCCTCGAGCTGCTGGCTCAACGGCCGGGCTTGTCGAACTCCGAGCTCGCGCGTGGCGCGTTCGTGACACGGCAGTCGATGAACGTGCTGCTCCAGGCCCTGGAACGAGAGGGCTACGTGACCAGGCCTGCGGAGGCGCCCGTCGGGAAGGTTCTTCCCGCGCGGCTCACGCCTCGCGGCCGACGGAGCCTGGAGAAGGCGACCGTAGCGGTCCGGTCCGTCGAGGTCAGAATGCTGGCCGGCATGACCGAGACCGAGCAGTCAGACGCGTTCCGGATCCTGCAGAGCATGATCCATTCCCTGCGCGGCGGCAACGACGGTGCATAGCCCGTTCCCCGGCGCACGTCTCGTCGCGCCCGGACAGGGGTGCAGCCGAGCATGAAAAACCGTGCGGACGGACCTCGGAAACCGACAGACCTCGACTACACCCTCTTCGGCGAAGAGCCACATTATGCCGAGCCGGGGAGCGTCGCCATGTTCCCTACCGGATCGGATTGCCGATCCAGGGTGATTCGCCGACCTGACCATACGCCGACGAGACAGGCTCAGCGAAGTCCTCGAGGGGTATTAAAGTGCCGCTTGACCTGGGTGGACGGAGTTTTCGGCAGGTGCAACCGCCGAGCTGCTTAGCTCGACTGGTGAAACCCCAGATCAGACCCTATGCGGGAGTTTTGACGCGCTATAGGTGGATCACTACCGCCCGCCTCACCGATCTCCCGCATCTGCACGCTGGCACCCGCGGCCTCGACCAGGACCGCGTTGATTACCGGACAGCCGGGGTGGCCGCCCGGTCGGCTGCGAGGCTTGCGGACAGCCCATCGATCACCGTCTCGATGTTGCGTTGGAAGCCGCGGTCGACGTCGTATTCGATCCAGACGGGAACGTAGGCGCGGATCGGAGAGTCCTCGGAGATGCCGAAATTGTCCAACCAGGCATGGTAGGCACTGGCGTCGTCGCCTTTGAAGTGCGGCCGACGCCGGGCCGTCACAGCGCTACCCAGGCAGCAGGCGGAGAAGAGTTGGAACGCGTCGTTGGCCTGCTCGGGGGTGAAGCCGGCCGCCGACAAGACCGTCGTGAATGTCTCGAGCAGAGGTGCACCCATGGCGGTCAGCTTTGCGGTGACTGCGTCGAGGCTGCCGAGATGGTCCATGAACAGGCTGCGATGGGCGAACGCCGCTTCGACGAGCCACTCCTGCCAGGACCGATCATCTGGAGATGGTATCTCGAGGCGGCCTGCGGCCTCGGCGGTGATCGCGGCCAGCAGAGCGGAGCGGGACGGAAAGTAGTTGTAAAGCGCCGAGTGGGTCACCCCGAGCGCTGCGGCGAGCGACGACATCGACAGGTCCTCGGGCGCGAACCGCTCCGCGGCCCGCAGGATCTGCTCCCGGCTGATGCGCGGCGGACGCCCTCCGCGGTGGCGGGATCCGGTCGGTGGGGCCGGGGCAGGGGGCACGTCCTTCATGGACTCCAGCGTACCAATTATTGACACTTGTTATTAACAGGTGAAGCATACCGCTGACACGCATTCCAGGAGGACCCGTGAGCGGTTTGCGCGCAGCGCGCACTTATCCGAAGACTCGTCAGGTCGATGCCGTCGCCGGTGTCGGGGACGCGATCGTTGACGACCCATACCAGTTCCTGGAAGAGGACACCCCCCAGGTCCTGTCGTGGCAGGCCGAGCAGAACCGGCTGGCCCGCGATTACATCCGATCATGGCCGCACTTCGAAGCGGTCCGCCAAGCCGTCCTGCAGTACGCCAAGGAGGACTGGAGCGGAGTCGAGGATGAGCCTCCGGTGCTCGCGGGTGACCGGTGGTTCGCCAAAAGCGTCCCAGTTGGACAAGCGCATGCCGTTGTCCGCGTCGCATCGTCTCCAGCCGAGCCTGGTCGGCTAGTGGTGGATCCGCGGGTGCTCACCGGAGACGACACAGCTTTGATCACCGGATTCAGTCCTTCACCGGACGGGCGGTTCGTCGTCTGCTGGATCTCCTCGCACGGCGAGGAGCGGGTTTCCCTGCACGTGGTCGACGTGGAAACGGGTCGAGCCCTGCCGATGCCGTCGACGCCGCGGTTTGACTCGAACACCGCTTCGGCGGCCTGGCTGCCGGACGGTTCGGGCTTCTATTGCAACCCGCTGACCGAGCAAGCGGGACGATACGGGCCGCAGGTCGTGCTGCAACACCTGGATGGTGCAACGCAACTGGAGATCGGCGACCTCGAGACGATCATGATTCTGCTCGCTGTCTCTGCGGACGGAAGGCACGTGCTCGTCATCGACCCCGTCGCGCGTAAGCCGATCTACACCAAAGCCCTTTCGGGCGGAGCCTGGCGTCCGCTCCTCCGCTCGTCAGCCGGTACCTTCACCGGAACGGTGGTCGACAACGCCTTCATCGCGATCACCACAGCCGGCGCTCCCCGAGGTCGGCTGGTACGCATCCCGCTGGTGTCCGCGGACGATGAGACCACCTGGTCCGAGCTCGTACCGGAGTCCACCGCTGTGCTGACGGCAGTGACATACCGCGCCGGTGTCCTCGTGCTGCACAAGCTGATCGACACCTACACGCGCCTGCAACTCGTTGGCCTCGACGGTGCCGATCTCGGGGAGGTCGCCCTCCCGGAGCACGGCACCGCGGGCCCGTCGACATCGCTGATGTTCGGGGACCGGCGACCGGGCGGGTCGACCTACGTCTTCCCCTTCGTCACGTTCACGACCGCCCGGGCTCTCCATGAGCTCGACCTCGAGACACGACAACTTCGGCAGTTGGCCGCCCCGCGTGACCGGCTCGCGGGCATGACCACCCGCATCGAACGCTGCCTCGCCGGTGACGGGACCCCTCTCACATACCACCTCGTGCACCGGAAGGACCTCGACCTTTCCCGGCCGCACCCGGTACTCGCGCACGCCTACGGCGACAGCCGGGCCCCGTGGTTGCCGACGTTCCTTGGGCAATACCGCTTCTTCCTCGAGGCGGGCGGTATCTACGTCCACCCGAACCTGCGGGGCGGCGGCGAGTACGGAGAGGAATTCTTCCTGGCAGGGACACTCGCACACAAACGAAACACGTTCACCGACATGCACGCGATCGCTGAGGACATGATCAGCAAAGGGATCACCGAGGCGCGCCGGATCGGTGTCATCGGGGAGAGCTCCGGCGGCCTCCTGGCCGCAGGCGCAGCGACGCAGCGTCCGGACCTCTACGGTGTGTGCATCACGCGAGTCCCCATCCTGGACCTGCTCCGCGTGGTAATCGACCCGTACGGCCTCACCGGCGTCCGCCTGCTGTTCGGCGACCCCACGACTGATGACGGCGTACGCCACCTCTTGACCTTCTCGCCCTATCACCTCATCCGCTCGGGCACGTCGTACCCAGCCGTGCTCCTCGAGTGTGGAGAGTCCGACCACCGGTGTCCTGCATGGCACAGCCGCAAAACCGCAGCCCGGCTTCAGAACAGCACCAGTTCCGAGGCTCCAGTGCTGCTACGAGTCTGGTCGGGTACAGGCCACGATTCTGGCATCGACTTGGACACCCGCTACGAACAGCTCGCGGAATGGATGTCCTTCGCGATGATGGAGCTCGGCCTGGCACCAACCGACGTGGAGTGATCAAGTTGTCCGACAGGGGGCCAAGCGGGTCGATCGGTATGCCTGATCACTACGCCAACGAACTGGTCGAGGACCCGATCACGTTCGCCTGGCGTAACCACGAACTGTGCCTGACGTACGTCGATCCGCGTGTCAATCCCCTGAAAACGTGGAGACGGTCCTATGTCACAGCGGTCCTCAGCAGGGCCGATGAGGCTGTTCTCTTCTCGATCATGTGACGTTCGAATGTGATGGGCGCCAAGCCGTCGTTGGCGCTGTGCCGCCGGATGGTGTTGTAGAAGTCCGCGATCCAGGTCGCAATCTTCAGGCGGGCCTCGGCCCGGGTGCAGAACCGATGGCGGTGGACGTATTCGACCTTGAGGGTGCTGTTGAACGCCTCGGCTGCTGCGTTGTCGAGCGCGCAGCCCACCCGGCCCATCGACTGGACCACGCCCAGGCGCCGGCACAGCTCCTGATAGCGGGCCGCGGTGTATTCCGAGCCGCGGTCCGAGTGGAAGATCACCCCGTCCACATCGCCGCCGCGAGTGGCCGCCGCCATCTGCAACGAAGCGCAGGTCAGCGCGGCATCGTGATGCTCGGACATGGCGTAGCCGAGCAGCCGGCGAGAGAACAGGTCCTCGACCGTGGCCAGATACAGCTTGCCCTCGTCGGTGTCGATCGCGGTCACATCGCCGCACCACAGCACGTCGGGCGCGGGCGCGGTGAACTTCCGCCGGACCAGGTCCGGGGCGGCCGGCCGCTTGCCCTGCCGGGTGAGCGAGCGCGGCTTACGCCGTCGGCGGGCGGCCAGACCGAGCTCGACCATGCGCGCCGCGACGGTGTTCTCCGACACCCGCCAGCCCGCCTCGTGCAGGTCACGGGTGATGCGAGGTGAGCCGTAAGTGCCGCCGGAGGCCTCGAACGAGCGGGTGATCTCCGCGTCCAGGTCGGCTCGCCTGCGCTCCCGGGTGGTGGGCGCGTCCTGACCGATACGGTTCTTCCACTTGTAGAACCAGGACTGCGACACCCCTAACGCCCGGCAGGAGGTGACGTGGTCGATGCCGTGCTCGGTCTTCTGGGAGCTGATGAAGGCCGCCACGCTTACCGGCCCATCGCCTCTTTGACCCACAAGACCACAGAGCGCTTGAGCACGTCACGCTCGTCTTCCAACTCGGCGCGTTCCTTCTCCACACCGCCCGATCTTTGGCGTGTTGCTTGACCAGCTCGGCCTTCTCACGTCGCAGCCGCGCCAGTTCCTCCTGCTCGGACTCCTCCAGCGTTCCGCTCCCGTCGCTGCCGTCGCCGTTGTACTGCTCGGCGAGCCGATCCATCTGCACCCAATTGTGCAGCGTGTACGGGCTAATCCCCAGATCTCGCGCCACCTGCGCGACAGGCTTGCCGGTCTCCCTGACGATACGCACCGCGCCCGCTCGGAACTCCGGATCAAACCGTCGCCTCGTGACTCCTGCCACGACCAAACCGCTCCTGGTTCGGTCTCCACGTTACGAGGGGAAGCACACAGCGCTTGTCGGTTTGTTGTGACAGCGATCGTTTCGAGCGGGAATCTATGTCGCTGAGAAGTGGCAGCGCTTTGGGCTTGCAGTGAGACGATGATTGTGTTCGCAGGATGAGGGGCCCTGGCGTAACCGAAGTTCAAGGTTGAGTTGTACACGGCGATCCGCCGCGATTCCCGTGCAGGCAGCCGGGCAGAAGGCTGCCGCGAGCTGACACACTCTCTTCCGCTTCCCTCGGCTAACGACCGGTTCCATGAGCGGGCGGTTGCTCGGCGGGAAACAAGATTGCGCTGAGGAGGTATGGCGTGCGGTCTGGTGCGGGAGTGTTGGCCAGTCGGTCGCGTAGTACCGCGAGTAGGTCGGCCGTCATCTCGGTGAGCTCGTCTGGGCTCAGCCACAGTGTGCCCTGCCGGTAGGAGACCGAGTCGGCGACGGGGTCGGCCCTGTCGCGGTCCAGGTAGGTGTTGAACTCGGCGATCAGGACGGCCATGGCCGCGGCGAATCCCCGGCGGTGGTCGTCGAGCGACATCGCGGCGGCTGCGCCGGCGTCGATCGCGGGCCGGTCTTGACGCAGCCGGTAGCGGCGCTCGATGGCGCCGCGTACTCGCTGCTCGCCGTCCACTTCCAGGAACCCTCCCTCGGTCAGCTGTGCGACCTGGCGGTACATCGTGATCTTGGGTATCTCGGGCATGCGGGCGCACATCTGCGCGATCGTCAGCGTGCCTGCTGCGGACAGGGCGTGCACAATGCGCAGCCGCACCGGGTGCAACAGCTGCTCGACAGGGTCCATGGACCAACGATTTCATATGCGATACCGTTATCCAAAATGAAAATGTAGAGGCGGGAGGAAGCGGCATGCGCAAAATGCCGGGGCGGGCGGTGCCGGTGAACGGCCGGTACGTCTATGTCGAGGAGTCCGGCCAGGGGCAGGACTGGGTGGTCTTCGAGGCGGGCGGAGGCTGCGGCCGGACCTTCTGGGACCCGGTGCTGCCGCTACTGGTCGACAAGGCGCACCTGGTGGCCTACGACCGCGCCGGGCGCGCGCTCAGCGGCCGCACCACCCAGCAGCTCAGCATCGATGACATGGCCGCCGATCTGATCGCGATGACCAAGGCCATCGTCCCGGGCGAGTTCGTGCTCGTCGCGCACAGCATGGGCGGACTGGTCGCCCGCCGCGCCGCCGAGCGCCTGGGACCCCGGCTGCGGGGACTGCTGCTGGCCGACGCCCTGCCGGAGACCTCACCGGTGTACGACGCCTGGGACCAGACCACCAAGAAGATCGACCGCATGCTGGCCGTGATGCAGGCGCTCAGCCGTTTCCGCCCCCTGGCGCGGCTCTTCAGCGGCAACGTCCGGCGCTTGTTCTCCGCCGACACCTACCAGACCATCCTCGCCGAGGACTTCACCCCCGCCGGAACCTCCCAGACCCGCAAGGAGATACAGGCGGTGGCCGCCGCCATCCCACAGTTCCGCACCCAGCCACCCCAACTCCCGAAATGCCCGACGATCGTGCTGTCGGTGGCCCGTGCCGCAAGGGGGCGGGAGCGTCAGCACGCCGCCAACCGCGAGCACCAGCGCCGCTATGCCGAGACCCTGCCCAACGGGCGCTACGAAGACGTCGCCTCGGGGCATCTTATCCAGGCCGAGCAACCACACATCGTCGCCGACGGGATACGCCAGCTCCTCAACCGCAACTCCTGATCAGCGGGCCCATTGCGGGTGCCGATTAATCATCCGTGCAGCTCACGCGGCATGTCGGTAATCGTGCAGGGTTCCGCCCAGTCGGTCTCGTCGGCGTACCTCCAGGCGTCTGATCTGTGCTGGTTTGTTGATCGGTTGGGGGAGCGGGTGGAGCGGGGCGGCCTGCTTGAGCGCTCGGTGTGGCCGGTGCTCGTTGTAGTGGGTTTCGAACTCACGGAGTGCGTGGAGGAGGTGGCGCTGGTTCCAGATGAGGGTGCGGTCCAAGAACTCCCTGCGGCAGGTCTGTATCCAGCGCTCGGTGAGGGAGTTCATCCGCGGTACACGGATGCCGGTGGTGACGATCTTGATTCCGGCGTCGGTCAGCAGGGTGTCGAAGGCAGCGGTGAACTTGGAGTCGCGGTCGCGGATCAGGAACTTGGCCTTGCTGCCGGCGTTCTCGAGGTCCATGAGGAGATTGCGTCCGAGCTGCACGATCCACTGCCCTGTCGGATGCTCGGTCGCGCCCAGGACCCGGACCCTGCGAGTGGAGTGCTCGATGACGGCGAAGACGTACAGGCGCGCCGCGGTTAGGGTGCGGACCTCGAAGAGGTCACAGGCGAGCAGGGCTTCGGCCTGGCTGCGCAGAAAGTCGGCCCAGGTCGTGCCCTGGCGTTCGGGCGCGGGCGGGATGCCGTGCTCGCGGAGGATCTCCCAGACGGTGGAGGCGGCGACCTTGATACCGAGGGCGGCGATTTCGCCGTGGATGCGACGGTAGCCCCATGAGCTGTTCTCTCGGGCGAGGCGTAGGACCAGGGCGCGGATCGAGCGGACGGTGACCGGGCGCCCGCGTCGCTTCGGCGGGCACGTCGCAGCGTGGCGTCGCTTGAGCAGGTCGCGATGCCACCGCAGGACCGTGTCCGGGCGGACCAGTAGCAGGAGTTGCCGCAGCTTGTCGATCGGGAGGTGGTGGAGCAGGCCGGCGAGGACGGCGCGGTCGGTGTCGGTGAACGTGGGCTTGCCGACCTGACGCTGCAGGACGAGCAGTTGATGCCGGAGCGCGGGCGGGTGTCAGGCATAACTAGAGGCCGATGATCAAGGCTGCGACCTGGGCGGATGATTTATCGGCACCCGCAGTGGACATCAGCGTCGTTCAGGAGATCCTCGGCCACTCACAACTGACCACGACCAAGCGCTACACCCACGTCACAGCGTCACTTTCGACCGACGCCGCAGCCCGAATGGGCCGGGCTCTCTGGGGATAACTGCAACTGAAAATGCAACCGGGCGGGCTTTCTGATCATGATGATCGGGGAGTCCGCCCAGGTCGTTGAGGTAGGGCGCCCGGGGCTCGAACCCGGAACCTACGGATTAAAAGTGGATCGCTTTCGCCACACACCGTTCGGGTACTGAGCTGCTAAAACTCCTATGGCCGTGCGCTAAGCCTCGTTGCTCATTCCGGGTATGTTCCGGATCTTGCTGCGGCGATGTGCCAAGCTGCCTGACATGGAGACTGGTTCTCTGCGTAGGGTTCTGGCCGTCAAGCCCGGTGGTCCGTGGCTGGTGCTCGTCAACGGGACCTGGAATGTCGAGTCGCGAGATGCAGGAGTGGATACCCCCTTCGCCAAGTCACGGCTGTGGCTCTTGCCGCTGTTGGAGAGACCGCGAGACGAGGTGGAGAGGCAGGCCAGGCAGGCGCTCGGTCCCGATGATCCAGACATCGCTGAGGCCCTGCAGGCGGTCATCCAGCGCGGGATTGCAGGGCCGTCCGAGTATTGGGTCTCACGGGCGCTAGCGTGGATGATCGCTGATGAAGTCGAGCTTTTCGCGGAGCTGCTCAAGGAGATCGCTGTCGGGCGACGATGGTCTCAAGCCGTGCAGCACACTGCGAAACGGCTCTTGAAGCAGAACGGCCATTGGCTCACCGTCTGGCACCAACCTCGTAGCTAGCTTGGAAGATTTCGGCTCATGATCCCCTGACATGCTCCGGCCCTGGGCAGACGCCGTGCGGCCCTGCCCGCGAGTCCCCGCTACTCCCCCTTGATCACCGCCCCGTCGGGCACGCAACGGGCACGCGCGCCCACTGGCGACGTCAGCCGCGTGGTCAAGGCCTGTAGACGTTCGACAGCGGCAGATAGGAGCTGAAGTGGTCGACCACGATGTCTGCCACGGCCTCCGCATCGTCGAGCCCATCAACCTCAAGGACTCGTATGCCCAGGCGACGAGCGGAGCGGGCGGCCTCGTCGGCGACGAGGCGGTCTCGGGCGAGTCGGTTGCGCTGTGCTCGATCAGGGTCGCTGACCGCGTGATCGACGGCGGTGGCACGGGGCAGTTCGCGGAGCTGACGCTCACGGAATTCCTCGCTCGGCACCATCACGATCATTCGACGGGGTGAGTCGATGATGGGGGCGACCAGTTCGGGACGCAGTCCCCAACCTTCGGCGATGATGGGTCGCCCCGATACCAGGCCGCGCAGGTCGTCCAAAGCCCACTCGAACCGCGTGGGGAAGCCAGCCAGGGTCTCGTCGGCCATCTCTTGAGGGCTGGTGTTCACCCAGACGCTGTCTGGGGCGGGGTCTGCGGTGGGCTCGCCAAGTCGCGCTCGGCGTGCGATCCGACGGTCATTGTGTGCACGCGCGTCGTGATAGTCGTAGTGGTACGCGGTCAGCCCGTACCGGGTGGCCAGCAGTCTGGCGACGGTGGATTTGCCGGCCCATTGGCCACCACCGATCCATAGGGCGCTATGCAAAGTGCCGAACGGATCCCAGACCTTACTACCTGTAGCGTTCACGGTTACAGCCTGACAGCGCACAGACCCAAGAAACAGTCTTGTTCTGCCTGCCTGGCCGGGAGATGATCGTAGAGAGGGAAGCGGCACACTCTCCGCTCGTAACTTGTCGAACGCCTCTGGCGCCGTAGCGCCTCCTGCCCCTTGAGTGTCCACCTGCAATCCGCCGGTTCAGGGGTCCAGCTCGGAGATCAGCCACGTCGCTCGGTGAGCCAGGGTGAGGAACGAACCCTGGATTGTCGATCGCCCCCAAGCACGTACGGTGACCGGCCATGCCTTGGCGATCGTAAGGGCCGCATCTGGGCGGCGGCATGGCAACCCCGTCGGAGCGTTCGATCAGTGTGGCGCGGCAGGCGTGCGGCGCCCGGCCCGGTGTCCCGCCGCCGTTCGGGACCGGCCCCCCAGGCCGCACGCCCGGACGGCGGGCGGGCGGAGGGCCGGGGTGCGGCGGCGCGCCGCGCCGCCGCCTTGAT
>NZ_JBEPDC010000041.1:0-86516 GCF_040300065.1 Nonomuraea sp. NPDC000554
AAGACGCTCGACTGGGATACCCCAGCCGAGCGTCTCACTATGCTGCTCGCAGCCAGTAATTGATCACTGTGTTGCGACGACCCCTCGAATCCGCGAGTCAGGCGGGGGCTCACTGCTCTGCCAGGTCGCGTACGCATGCGTACGCGTAAGACCGGTTCGGTTACGCCTCGAGCTCGGCCGTGAGGCCGCGGGTGAGGTTGGGGTCGACCGGAACGCCAGGGCCCATCGTGGTGGAGAAGGTGACCTTCTTCAGGTAACGGCCCTTGGCAGCCGACGGCTTGAGACGGAGCACCTCGTCGAGCGCGGCCGCGTAGTTCTCGATGAGCTGGCGCTCGCCGAACGACGTCTTGCCGATGATGAAGTGCAGGTTAGCCTGCCGGTCGGTGCGGAACTCGATCTTGCCGCCCTTGATCTCGGTGACGGCCTTGGCGACGTCGGGCGTCACGGTGCCGGTCTTCGGGTTCGGCATGAGACCGCGCGGGCCGAGGACGCGGCCCAGGCGGCCGACCTTGCCCATGAGGTCGGGGGTGGCGACGACGGCGTCGAACTCGTTGAGCCGGTTGCCCTTGGCGATCTCGTCGATCAGCTCGTCGGCCCCGACGATGTCGGCGCCGGCCTCGCGGGCTGCCTCGGCACGGTCACCGGTCGCGAAGACCAGGACCCGGGCGGTCTTGCCGGTGCCGTGCGGGAGGTTGACCGTGCCGCGCACGATCTGGTCGGCCTTGCGAGGGTCGACGCCCAGCCGGAGCGCCACTTCGACGGTCGCGTCGAACTTGGTGGTCGACGTCTCCTTGGCGAGCTTCGCCGCCTCGACGGGGGTGTAGAGCTTGTCGCGGTCGACCTTGGCGGCCGCGTCCTTGTGCGCCTTGCTGCGCTGCATGTCTGTCTCCTTGTGGTGTGCGGGCCGGAATCCGGCCCTCCCACGGTTCGGGAAGGGTGTCAGTCGGCGACGGTGATGCCCATCGACCGGGCGGTGCCGGCGATGATCTTCTCAGCGGCCTCGACGTCGTTGGCGTTGAGGTCGGGCATCTTGGTCTCGGCGATGCTGCGGAGCTGCTCGCGGGTGAGCTTGCCGACCTTGTCCTTGTGCGGGACCGCGCTGCCCTTGTCGATGCCCAGAGCCTTCTTGATCAGCTCAGGCGCCGGGGGCGTCTTCGTGATGAAGGTGAAGCTGCGGTCCTCGAAAATGGTGATCTCAACGGGGATGATGTTGCCCCGCTGGGCCTCCGTCGCAGCGTTGTACTGCTTGACGAAGTCCATGATGTTGACGCCGTGCGGACCGAGGGCGGTACCGACGGGCGGCGCGGGCGTGGCCTGGCCAGCGGGCAGCTGGACCTTCACCAAGGCCGCAATCTTCTTCTTTGGAGGCATGATCCTTCTCCGGGTCCTGAGTGTGTTGCGAAACCCCACGGATGTGAGGGATCCACGAAGTTCTTGGGATCACCCTCACATGTGTGGGGACGACGTATCAGCCTACGTGATCGTCTTAGATCTTCGAGACCTGGTTGAACGACAGCTCGACCGGAGTCTCGCGACCGAAGATCGAGACGAGCACCTTGAGCTTCTGCGACTCGGGGCTGATCTCGCTGACCGAGGCGGGCAGCGTGGCGAACGGGCCGTCCATGACGGTGACGGACTCGCCGATCTCGAACTCGACCGTGGGGCCCGTGCTCGTCTTGGCGGCGGCCTTCTTGCTCTCTTCCGTCGGCTCGGGCGCCAGCAGCTTGGCGACCTCGTCGAGGCTGAGCGGGCTCGGCTTGTTCGACAGACCCACGAAACCGGTCACGCCAGGCGTGTTCCGGACGGCGGCCCAGGACTCGTCGGTCAGCTCCATGCGCACCAGCACGTAGCCGGGGAGCACCCGCTCCTTGACCGGCACCTTCTTGCCGCTCTTGAACTCCTGGACGGTGTGCGTCGGCACCTCGACCTGGTAGATGTAGTCCTCCATGTTGAGCGACACGTTGCGGCTCTCGATGTTGGACTTGACGCGGTTCTCGTAACCGGCGTAGGAGTGGATCACGTACCACTCGCCGGGCAGGCCGCGCAGGGAGAGCTTGAACTCCTCGACAGGATCGACGTCGGGCAGCGTCTCACTGTCTTCGTCGACGGCGGGAGCCTCGTCGGCGGCCTCCTCGTCGCTCTCGGCGACCTCGGCCTCGTCGACGATCTCCTCAGCGGCCTCGACGGGCTCTTCCGGCTCGCCGCCCCACTCGTCGCGGGGGCCGTCGGCCGGCACTGAAGACTCGGACACGGTGACTCTTCCTCTTTCGTCGAATCGAAGGGCGACTCCGTCAGGTGGCACCCGGCGGTGTCGCGGCTCAGGCTCCGCCGAAGACGCGGAGGACCGCCCAGCCCAGGGCGCTGTCGAACCCGTACACGATCGCAACCATGATCAGAACGAATACCAGAACGACCGTGGTATAGGTGACGAGATCCTTACGTGTCGGCCAAATGACCTTACGGAGCTCATTGACGACCTGCCGGTAGAAAAGGGCAGGCGAAGTGCGTGTCTTCTTTTCGCCACTAGGCTTGCCTGCGGTCTCGCCGCGCGTGTCGATCGCCACAGTCCTCACCTGATCTGTCGTATCCAACGCAGTTTGCGGCGCGCTTACACGCCTACCGTTGCGCGGACCGCACTCGCAGGGCACGAGGGACTCGAACCCCCAACCGCCGGTTTTGGAGACCGGTGCGCTACCAATTGCGCCAGTGCCCTATGTCGTCAACCACACTACCCTGATCGACTCACTGCCTGGACCGAACCGCACGTCGACATGCGGCGGTACGACCAGGCGAAAGTGTATCGGGGTAATGCCCGCCACGTCGAACCAGAACCTGATCGCCCAGCTCACGCGCACGTGGGAGCATGGAAACATGTCCACCCGACCCCGTGTCTCCACACGAATTTCCGCGATATCCGAGTCCGCGACACTCGCCGTGGACTCCAAGGCGAAGGCGATGAAGGCGGCCGGCCGCCCGGTCATCGGCTTCGGCGCGGGCGAGCCCGACTTCCCGACGCCTGGCTACATCGTCGAAGCAGCGGTCGAGGCGGCCCGCGATCCGCGCTTCCACAAGTACACCCCGGCGGGCGGTCTGCCCGAGCTCAAGCAGGCGATCGCCGCCAAGACGCGGCGCGACTCCGGCTACCAGGTCGAGGCGTCGCAGGTGCTGGTCACCAACGGCGGCAAGCAGGCGGTCTACCAGGCGTTCGCCACGCTGCTCGACCCGGGCGACGAGGTCCTGGTCGTGGCGCCGTACTGGACCACCTACCCAGAGGCGATCAAGCTCGCGGGCGGCGTCCAGGTGGACGTCGTCACCGACGAGACGACCGGCTACCTGGCGAGCGTGGAGCAGCTGGAGGCGGCGCGCACGGAGCGCACCAAGGTCCTGCTGTTCGTCTCGCCGTCCAACCCGACAGGGGCCGTCTACTCGCGCGAGCAGACCGTGGCGATCGGCCGCTGGGCGGCCGAGCACGGCCTGTGGGTCGTCACCGACGAGATCTACGAGCACCTCGTGTACGGCGGCGCCGAGTTCACCAGCATCGCCACGGCCGTCCCCGAGCTGGGCGACCGCGTCGTCATCCTGAACGGCGTGGCCAAGACCTACGCCATGACGGGCTGGCGGGTGGGCTGGATGATCGGCCCGGCCGACGTGGTCAAGGCGGCGACGAACCTGCAGTCGCACGCCACGTCCAACGTGGCCAACGTGTCGCAGCGGGCGGCGCTGGCGGCGGTCGCGGGCGACCTGTCGGCCGTCGCGCGGATGCGCGAGGCGTTCGACCGCCGCCGTCAGACGATGGTCCGCATGCTCAACGAGATCCCGGGCGTGTTCTGCCCCGAGCCTCAGGGCGCGTTCTACGCCTACCCGTCGGTCAAGGAGCTGCTGGGCAAGGAGCTGCGCGGCAGGCGTCCGCAGACCTCGGCCGAGCTGGCCGAGCTGATCCTGGAGGAGGCGGAGGTGGCGGTCGTCCCCGGCGAGGCGTTCGGCACTCCCGGTTACTTCAGGCTGTCGTACGCGCTGGGCGACGACGACCTGGTCGAGGGCGTCAGCCGCCTGTCCAAGCTGCTGTCAGAGGCGCACTGAGCCCGCGGGCGTCCCGCACACCGAGCGTGCGGGACGCCCGAGGTCAGCCGGGCGGTTTGACGCCGCCCACGATCGCGTTCAGCTCGGCGGCGAGTCCGGGCGTGGTGGTGACGAAGACGGCGGTGCCCGGCCGTTCGAGCCACATGAAGGCGCGCGTGCCGCCGGACGTCCGCCACCGCAGCGCGGGCTTGCCGTGGTAGGCGGCGAGGCTGGACCTGCGGACGAGCGTGGCGAACACCTCGGCCGAGCGGACCCCGCACACCACGCCGACCCGCACCTGCTCCCCGCCTCCCTTCCAGGTCCAGCCCTGCACCTTGAGCCGCTTCGTCAGCGAGTCGAGCCGGGTGAAGGCGCCCGTGCGGGTGAGCCCCT
Organism: Nonomuraea sp. NPDC000554; assembly: GCF_040300065.1. Classification (NCBI taxonomy): domain Bacteria; kingdom Bacillati; phylum Actinomycetota; class Actinomycetes; order Streptosporangiales; family Streptosporangiaceae; genus Nonomuraea; species Nonomuraea sp. NPDC000554. The sequence continues at coordinate 4,453 of NZ_JBEPDC010000041.1, forward strand.
CGGGCAGGCGCGTGATGCTCACCGGGCCGGAGCCGCAGGTCAGCGTGGGCGCCTCGGAGATCGACGGCGCCGGGGCCGCGGTCGGGATCGCTGGGGCGGCGGCGGTGCCGCACGCGGTGAGTGACAGGGTGCCGCAGACGGCCAGGGACAGCATGAGCGACGGTGCCGCCAGGCGCCGCATCGACCCCCCATGACTTTTTGTGAATGCGCGGAGAAAAGGCCCTAGTTTCCTACAGGAGCCTCCACCGATGCGGCAATTGGCAGCAATTCCTCGCTGAGCGTCCGGCTCACCTTGATCCACGCACCGGTGCCGGCGCGTTCCAGCCAGACGATCTCCTGGCCGCCGTCGGTGGTCTCGCCGACCATGGCGGGCTTGCCGCGGATCGTGCTGTTCCTGGCGTTCCGCAGCGGGTTGCGCGCTCGGTAGGCGTCCCAGTCGGCGGCGACCGTCCCGTGCTCGACCTGGGCCTCGACGACGCCGGCAGTGGAGGAGAACTTGGCCCAGCCGCCCTCGACGCCGGGTTCCGGCCTGATCACGCCGCCTCCGGTGCGTTCGAGGCCGGCGGGCAGGTAGGTGAGCCAGAAGTCGTCGGAGATGACCGCGAGGGTGGTTCGGGCCAGGGGCGGGGCGGGGCCGCTCGCCCCTCCCCCGACTGGGTCCACGACGGGGCCGGACGCCCCCGCGACGACGGCGCGGTGGAGACGTCCGAAGCCCGAGGCGAAGAGGCCGTAGATGATGAGGACCGTGACGCCGAGCGCGACCACCGCCAGGGCTCCGCGCCGCATATTCCCGAGTTCCGTCCCGTCAGGGATCATGCACGGATGATCCCCTGTTTGACCCCGGTCCTACCGCGGCTTTACCCGACCCGTCAGGTCTCTTTCTGCTGCGTTGCCCTTCCGGGCGCCAGCTCGAGCCTGGCGACGTGGGACTGTCGTCGCTGGCCAGGTGGCAAGATGTGGAAATGCCACGTCCGCTAGACACGCTGCCCAAGGCCCATCTGCACCTGCACTTCACCGGCTCGATGCGGCATTCGACGCTGATCGAGCTGGCCGGGGAGCAGGGGTTGCATCTGCCTGACGCGCTGGTCCAGGACTGGCCGCCGCGGTTGCGGGCCACCGACGAGCGCGGGTGGTTCCGGTTCCAGCGGCTGTACGACATCGCACGGTCGGTGCTGAGCAGGCCGGAGCACGTCTACCGGCTGCTGCGGGAGACGGCCGAGGACGAGGTCGCGGCGGGGTCCCGATGGCTGGAGATCCAGGTGGACCCGTCAGGCTTCGCGCAGCGGTTCGGCGGGCTGACGGCGACGCTGGAGCTGATGCTCGACGCGGTGGCGCAGGCCGCTCAGCGCGCGGACGTAGGGGTCGCGGTGGTGGTGGCGGCCAACCGCACCAGACATCCGCTGGACGCCAACACCCTCGCCCGGCTGGCCGCGCAGTTCGCAGGGCAGGGGGTCGTGGGGTTCGGGCTGTCCAACGACGAGCGGCGGGGGGAGGCCCGCGACTTCGAGCGGGCGTTCAGGATCGCCAGGCGCGCCGGGCTGCTGGCCGTCCCGCATGGGGGCGAGTTGCTCGGGCCGCGCAGCATCGCGCAGTGCGTCGACGATCTCGGCGCGGACCGGGTGGGCCACGGCGTGCGGGCGGCCGAGGACGCGCGGCTGATGGAGCGGCTGGCAGAGCGGCAGATCTGCTGCGAGGTGTGCCCGACGTCGAACGTGGGGCTGGGGGTGGCGGAGCGGGCCGCCGACGTGCCGCTGCGGCGGCTGTTCGACGCGGGGGTGCCGATCGCGCTGGGGGCCGACGACCCGCTGCTGTTCGGGTCGCGGCTGTTGCGGCAGTACGAGCTGGCCCGCGAGGTGTACGGGTTCGACGACGCGGAGGTGGCCGAGCTGGCGCGGCAGTCCGTGCGGGCGTCGGCGGCGCCTGAGCCGGTGCGCAAGGAGCTGCTGCAGGGCGTGGACGACTGGCTGGCCTCCCCGGAGTGAGGCGTGGCCGGAGCGTCAGCGGAGGGACTCGGCGATCCGGGCCGCGCGCTCCTTGGAGCCCGCGCCTTCCAGGCGGTGGCCGACCGTGCCGGCCTGCCAGATGAGGGTGGGCGCCGCCTGCCGCAGCGGGACCTGGGTGCCGTCCTCGCGCTGGATGTAGCCGAGCGGGTGCGTGCCGCCGAGCCACCAGCCGGTGCGTCCGGCGACCGTGACCTCCTCGGGCCAGGGCGGGCCCACGCTCTTGAAGAAGTACGGGCTCAACCGTCCGTCGAACTGGTCGAGCCTGATGCCGCCCGGCCAGAACATCGACACGACCCGGCCCTGGTCGCTCACGGTCGCCCGCTCCGGTTCGCCGAGCTCGGCGGGGGTCCGGACGGGGAACGTCACCAGCCCGGCCACCTCGCCGGGCGGGACGGCCCGCTCGCCCGGCAACGGCGTGGGGGTGGCAGGGGCGGGCGCGGGATCGCCGAACCGGAGCTCGATCCCGCCGTAGTGCAGGATCCGCACCACGGCGGCGCGTCCCTGGGGGGTGGCCGCGGTGATCGCCACCACGGCGAGCAGCACGGCCGTGACGACCTTCCACCTGGCCCGCCGCCGGCGCGGCGCGCGGGCGGCCGTCTCGCCGCGGCTGCGCCGACGAGGTGTGGAGGCGTCGTCGCCGGTTTCCGCGGTGAGGCGGGCGCGGACCGCGGCCGCCACGTCCGCTTCCGGCGGGGTCGGGACGTCGAGGGCGGCGCCGAGGGCGGTGAGCTCGGCTTCCAGGTCGTCGAAGTGCTCATCCGAGGTCACGGCCCACCTCCTCCCTCAACCGGGCCAGGCCGCGATGGGTGCTGGACTTGACGGTGCCGAGCGGCCAGTCGAGCACCTGTGCCGTCTCGGCTTCCGACAGCTGTAAGAAGTACCGGCAGACCACCGCCTGGCGTTCCCGTTCCGGCAGCGCGCGGACCGCCCGCAGGAGCCGGGCCCTGCGGTCGGTGGCCACGGCCGCGCCTTCGGGGTCGTCGGGGGAGGTCACGGCGGCCGTGGCGCCGAGCCGTGCCGTCAGGTCCGACCTGCGGCCCCGGGAGCGGGTCAGGTTGTGGGTCTCGTTGGCCACGATGCGCAGCAGCCACGGACGGAACGGGGAGTCCCGGCGGAAGGACGACAGGTGCCTGAACGCCTTGACGAACGCCTCCTGCACCACGTCCTCGGCCTCGTCGCCGGCGCCCAGCATGGTGGCGGTGCGGTGCGCGAGCGCGCTGTAGCGGGTGACCAGCACCTCGTAGGCTGACAGGTCACCGGTGAGGGAGAGGGCGATCGCCTCGTCATCGTCCATGGACGAGTCAGATTCCACCGCAAAGTGCACCTTCAGCGGAAGGGCGTTTGGCCGATCAGGTGAGCCCCGACTCTGACCGGGCACTAGACTCGGGCAAATCCGCGAACCCCTTGAAGGAACGGGACTATGTCTGGGTATGACCGTGTAGTGCAACCGGCGGCCGGTGACGAGGCCCTGGAGAACCACCTGGGTGGGGACGAGGCCAAGAACTATCGGCAGTACGAGTTCGACATGGTCGCGCCGCATGTCGGCCGTTCCATGCTGGAGATCGGCTCGGGGCTCGGCCACTTCGCCGAGCAGTTCCTGCCGAGGCTCGACAGGCTGGTGGTGAGCGACTTCGACCCGTACTGCGTCGAGCAGCTCAACAAGCGCTTCGAGGGCCGCGACGACATCGACGTCCTGCAGTTCGGGCTGCCGACCGACATCCCGCTGGAGAACAAGGTCGACACGGTCGTGATGATGAACGTGCTGGAGCACATCGAGGAGGACGCCGAGGCGCTCCGCTCGCTGGCGCGGGTCACCCTGCCGGGCGGCAGGATCATCATCTGGGTTCCCGGCTACATGCAGCTCTACGGAGACTTCGACCGCAAGGTGGGCCACGTCCAGCGGTACACGCCGAAGACGCTGCACGCGGCGGTGGCCAAGGCGGGCCTCGACGTCGACGTGCTCAAGCCGATCAACTTCCTGGGCGGCATCGCCTGGTGGGCGGCGGTCCGCCGGGGCGGCGTCGGCTACCCCGACCCGAAGCTGGTCAAGATCTACGACCGCACGGTGGTGCCGACGACGAGGTTCATCGAGCGGTTCATCACGCCGCCGTTCGGCCAGACCGTCTTCTGCGTCGCCCGCGTCCCGTCGTAGGGAGTGGCCCGGCCGCCCGCACGGTGGAGGGGCGTGGGGCGGCCGGGGCCCGGGGGTTGGCTACTTGATGGAGCCGGCGGTCAGGCCGCCGACCACCTTCCGTTCGATCAGCGCGAAGAGGATGATCACCGGGATGGTGGCGATCACCGATCCGGCGAACAGGTTCTGCCAGTCCACCTGGTACTGGCCGATGAACGAGTTCAGCGCCACCGTGAGCGGCTGGTTGGCCGGGGTGGTGGTGAGCGTCAGGGCGACCACGAACTCGTTCCACGCCGCGATGAAGGTGAAGATCAGCGCGGTGATGACGCCGGGCAGCGCCAGCGGCAGCGTGATGCGGAACAGCGCGCCGAAGCGGCCGTTGCCGTCGATGAACGCGGCCTCCTCCAGCTCGCGCGGGATCGAGGCGAAGTACGCGTTCAGGATCCACACCGCGAACGCCAGGTTGAACCCGCCGTTGACCAGGATCAGCGACCAGATCGAGTCGACCAGGCCGAACTGGTAGAACTCACGGTAGATGCCGACCAGCATGGCCGTCGGCTGGAACATCTGGGTGATCAGCACCAGGATCAGGAACGCGGTGCGTCCTCTGAAGTTGTGCCTGGCGGAGTAGTAGGCCGCGGGCAGCGCCACCAGCAGGACGAGGACGGTCGAGCCCGCCGCCACCTTCAGCGTGACGACGAGGTTGCCGGCGAGGCCGCTCGTCCAGAAGTTGGCGAGGTTGGACCAGATCCACTGCTTGGGGAAGAAGGAGACCTCGCGCAGCGAGTCCTGGGAGCGCAGCGAGGTGAGCACCATCACCACGTACGGGAACAGGAAGACGAACGCGATCACGTAGGCGGTCGCCGCGATGATCACCGTCTTGAGCCTGGCGGGCCGCCGTGGGCCCGTCCGCCTGGGCTTGGCGTGCGGACGGGTGGTGGTCGCGGGTGCCGTCCTGACCGCCATCACGCGACCTCCTTGTTCCAGCGGGTGACCCTCAGGAAGATCGCGGTCAGCACGATCACCATGCCGAAGTTCACGACCGACATGGCGGCCGACTCGCCGATGTTGGACCCCTTGAGGATGAACATCAGAATGGTCGAGGTGGCCGTCGAGTAGCCGGGCTGTCCGTGGGTCATCGCCCAGATGATCGGGAAGCTGTTGAAGACGTTCATCACGTTGATCAGCGCGGCCACAGTCAGCGCGGGACGCAGCAGCGGCAGGGTGATCGACCAGTACGTCCGCAGCTTGGTCGCGCCGTCCATCTTGGCGGCTTCGTAGACGTCCGCCGGGATCGTCGCCAGCCCGGCCAGCAGCGCGTACGTGGTGAACGGCACCGACACGAACACCGCGACGAACACCAGCCACGGCATCGCGCTGGAGGCGTCGCCGAGCTGGTCGGCGGCGGCGCCGCCCATCGCGTCGATCAGCCCCAGCTTGAGCCTGATCTGGTTGATCACGCCGACCTCGGGGTCGAGCATCCACTTGAAGATGATCGCCGTCATCAGCACGGACGCCGCCCACGGCGCGATCAGCGCCCAGCGGGCCACCCTGCGGCCGGGGAAGCGCTGGTTGAACAGCTGAGCGAGGGCCAGCGAGATGAGCACGGTGAGCGCGACGACCGCGACCACCCAGATCACGCTGCGGACCATGATGGCCGAGAAGTCCTTCTCGGCGAACAGCTTGTCGTAGTTCGCCAGGCCGTTGGACCCCTGCACCACGCCGAACCTGCTGATCTTCAGGAACGACGACCGGATCATCTCGATCACGGGCCAGAGCACGACCAGCGCGATCAGCACGATGGCGGGCCCGACCCAGGCGAGGGGTTCCAGGGCGCGCAACCTTCTCATGAGGAACCTTCCATCAAGGTACGGCTAGCGCCCCCGCGAGGTGCTAGCCGTACGGAGCCCCGAGGGGGTCAGCTGGCGTCGGCGGTCTTCTGCAGCTCGCCGAGGACCTTGGCCGGGTCGTCCTTGACGGCGCCGCCGATGGACTGCTTGATCTGCGGGTTCACCTCGGCCCACTTCGGGTCCTGGAACGGGTAGAAGCTGGCGTTGGGCAGCGCGTCGAGGAACGGCTTGAGCTTCTCGTCGCCTGACAGCTTCTTGATGCCGCCGTTGGTGACGGGCAGCAGCTTGTAGGTGTCGGAGATCTTCTGGGCGGCGCTGCCGGTGTAGAAGAAGTCGAAGAACTTCTTGATCTCGGCGGCGTGGCCGTTCTTGTTGAACGCCATGATCCAGTCCATGACGCCGAGCGTGGTGTCGAGCGGGCCGGCCTTGCCGGGGATGGCCGCGACGCCGTAGTTCTTCAGCCCGGCCGCGTCGAAGATCGGGATGGACATGGGGCCGCCGTTGACCATGCCGACCTTGCCGGCGCCGAAGTCCTCCCAGACCGTCTTACGGTCCTTGGTGCCGGGGTTCGGGGTGGTCAGGCCCGCGTCGACGAGGCCCTTCATGTAGGTGAACGTCTCGACGTTCTGCGGGGAGTTGATCGCCCACTTGCCGGAGGCGTCCTTGTATCCGCCGCCGTTGCCGAGCATCCACAGGAACGACTCGCCCTGGGCCTCCTCCTGGCCGAGCGGCAGACCGAAGGGCTGGCTGACGCCGGCCTTCTTCAGCTTCTCGGCGTCGGCCTTGAGCTCGTCCCACGTCTTGGGCGGCTCGGCGATGCCGGCCTTCTGGAACAGGTCCTTGTTGTAGAAAAGGGCGCGGGCCGAGGACACGAACGGGATGCCGTACGCGGTTCCGTCGACCTTGCCGAACTCGGCGAACTTCTGCAGCATGTCGCCGGAGACGTTCGGCGAGAGCACCTCGTCGACCTTGTAGAGCAGCTGGTCCTTGACGAAGCCGGAGTAGTCGCCGGTCTGCAGGATGTCGGGCACCTGGCCGTTCTGGACCATGGTGGCGACCTGCTTGTCGATGTCGTTCCAGTTGATGACCTGGACGTCCACCTTGATGTTCGGGTTGGCGGCCTGGAACTCGTCCACGACGCCCTTCCAGAACGTCTCGCCCGAGTTCGGCTTGCCGGGGCCGTCGCCGTAGTCGGCGGCGACCATCTTCAACGTGACCTGGCCTCCGGCCGAGGCCTTGTCCCCTCCGGCCGTTCCGGAGTCTCCGGACCCACAGCTGGACAGGACCAGCATGGTGGCCAGGCCGAGAGCGGCGCCGCCCACGAGCTTCATGTTCACCGTCAGTACCGCCTTCGCGTCGGACGGGTCATGCTGGTCCGTACCAGCGGCTGGACCTCGTCCAAGGGGATTGGGGGCGCGTGAGCCGCGGCTCAACGCGTTTGCGTCAGAGTAAGCCTCTGTTCAACGGGCGGTCTATACCGGTTGGTATCGGTTTGAAAACACTCGGACGCCTAAAGCCGCACAACCGGTCTAGACCGGACGTCAGAGGATCTTTCTACGGACGCTCTCCCCGCCCTGCGGCACGCCGATCCACGGCCCCTCGATGGACGGGTCGAGGATCCCCTCCTCAAGGAAGGTGTACCGGCCGTCGAGCACGTACTTGGCGAGCCGGACGTCCTGGCTGTCGCTGTTGTCCCAGAGGGCGGCGAACAGCGACTCGACCCGCCGCCTGGCCTGCCGGCAGAACGTGTCAGCCAGCTCGTACGGCCTGCGCCCCAGGTCACGGGCGTCCTCCTCGGCCTTGACGCAGGTCGCGGTCATCGCGAACAGCTCGGCCCCGATGTCCACCACGCGCCCGAGGAACGACTGCCGGTGCTCCAGCCCGCCCTGCCAGCGCGACATTCCGTAGAAGGTGGACCTCGCCAGCTTCCTGCTGGTCCGCTCCACGAACCGCAGGTGGTGGGCGAGCGGGCCGAAGTCGCCGTACGCGGCCGGCAGGTTGCCGGTGCCCGCGACCAGCGTGGGCAGCCACCTGGCGTAGAAGCGGCCCGCCCGCTTCAGGGCCCGCGCGCGCTCCTTCGCGGACGCCTCCGGGTTGATCAGCTCGCCGGCCGCCGACAGGTGCGCGTCGACCGCCTCACGGGTGATCAGCAACCGCATGATCTCGGACGAACCCTCGAAGATCCGGTTGATCCGGGCGTCGCGCAGCATCTGCTCGGCCGGTACGCCCCGCTCGCCGCGCGCCACCAGCGACTCGGCCGTCTCGAAGCCGCGCCCTCCCCTGATCTGGACCAGCTCGTCGGTCGCCCGGTACGACATCTCGGACGCGTACAGCTTGGCCAGCGCCGCCTCGATCCTGATGTCGTTGCGCTGGTCGTCGGCCATCCGGCTGGTCAGGTCGCTGACCGCCTCCAGGGCGTAGGCGGTGGCGGCGATGAACGCGATCTTGGTGGCCACCGCCTCGTGCGCGCCGACCTTGCGTCCCCACTGGACGCGGGCGTTGCCCCACTCGCGGGCGATCTTCACGCACCACTTGGCGTTGCCCGCACAGGTGGCGGGGAGCGACAGGCGTCCGGTGTTGAGCGTGGTGAGGGCGATCTTCAGGCCCTGCCCCTCGCGTCCGATCAGGTTCTTGGCCGGGACCCTGACCTGGGAGAACTCGGTGACGCCGTTCTCGATGCCGCGCAGACCCATGAAGGCGTTGCGCCGGTTGACGGTGATGCCGGGCGAGTCGGCCTCGACCACGAACGCGCTGATCTTCTCGCCGGTGCGGGCCATGACCACGAGCAGGTCGGCGACGACGCCGTTGGTGGTCCACAGCTTGACGCCGTCGAGGACGTAGTCGTCGCCGTCCCTGACGGCCGTGGTGGACAGGCGGGCCGGGTCGGAGCCCACGTCCGGCTCGGTCAGCAGGAACGCCGAAATTTCGCCCCGCGCGCACCTTGGTAGGAATTCTCGCTTCTGCTCTTCGGTGCCGAACAGCTTCAGCGGCTGCGGCACCCCGATCGACTGGTGCGCCGACAGCAGCGTCGCCAGCGCCGGGCAGTACGAGCCGACGAGCATCAACGTCCGGCAGTAGTACAGGTATGGCAGGCCGAGACCGCCGTACTTCTCGCTGATCGTGATCCCGAACGCGCCGAGCGCGGCCAGGCCCTTGACCACCTCGTCCGGCACCATCGCGGTGCGCTCGATCAGCGCGGGGTCCACGTGCCCGTCGAGGAACCTGCGGACCGCCCTGACGAACTCCTCACCCCGCTTGGTCGCCTGGTCCGGCAGCGTCGGCGCCGGATACACCAGGTCGAGGCGGAAGTCCCCGAGGAACAGCTGCTTCGCGAAGCTCGGCCGGGTCCACTCCCGCTCCCTGGCCTGCTCGCCGAGCTCTCTCGCCTTGGCGTACTCGCTCATAAAGCACCCTCCGTCAGACGCTACGCCGCCTTCGGATGCCTGGGTAGTTCAGGCCGCTCTCACGGAGACGGCCGCCAGGACGCGCGCCGCAGGCTCACCCGGTAGCTACCCAGAGCGACCGCTCCCAGAACGACCGGCACGAGCAGGTATGGACCACAGCAGACCAGGGCGACGACGGACAGCACGGTCGCCGCCGTCGCGACGGCCCGCGCCCTGCCTTCCAGGACCCGGATCGCGGCGGCCGTCCCCGCCGCCGTCACCGCCGCCAGGCACGCGGACGTGGCCCGCATCAGCGTGTCCAGGTCCACGGCCCAGAGCAGCGTCAGCGCCGTCACCACGCCTGTCACGACGGCCAGGAGCCCCAGGCTGCGGAACGGGGTCTCGCTGGGGGCCGCCCCCTTGGCGAACCAGGCCGGCAGCGCGCCGTCCCTGGCCAGGGCGGCCCCGAGCCGCGACGCGCCCGCGATGTAGGTGTTGATCGCGCCGAACGTGAGCAGGACCGCCACCCCGCCCGTGACCGGCCGCGCCACGCCGCCGAGGCCCGTCTCCAGCATGGCGGCCAGCGGGACCGGCGTCCCCGCCGCGCCGACGCCGATGGAGGTGACCGCCACACCCAGGTACAGGACGGTGATCACCGCCAGCGTGACCACGGTCGCCCTGGTCAGGCTGCGGCTGTCGGCGAACTCGGCCGACAGGTGGCTGGCCGCCTCCCAGCCGACGAAGGCGAACAGCAGCACGCCCGCCGCGTTCGCCACGCCCACGGCTCCGTACGGCGCGAACGGCACGAAACCGGCGGCCTCGGCGTGCGGCGCGGCCGACACCACCGCGACGACCAGCACCGCGACCAGCAGCAGGACCAGCCCCAGCTGCAACCGTCCGGAAGTGCGCAACCCGGCGGCGTTGGCGGCGAACGCGGCGGCGAGCAGCACCACCGCGACGACCAGCGCGCCTGCCTGTGCGGCCGGGACGGCCGACGCCCCGCCCCCGGCCTGTGCGCCCAAGGAGCCGGAGACTGCGCTCCCCGCCTGCGTGCCCAAGGAGCCGGGCACCGCGCCCACCGCCTGGGCGCCCAGGGCTGCGGCCACGTACTCGCCGCCGACGAGCGCTCCGGCCAGGGTGCCGATGGGGACCGTCCCGTAGAACCACCAGCCGACCACCGCCGACGCGCGCCGTCCGAACGCCAGCGCGACGAAGCTCGCCACCCCGCCGCCGTCGGGATAGCGCGCGCCCAGCGTGGCGAAGGTCGTCGCCACCGGCACGCTCAGCACCAGCAGCCCGGCCCACGCCAGCACCGAGGCGGGCCCTGCAGCGTCGGCGGCCAGGTGGGGCAGCACCAGCATCCCCGGCCCGAGCACCGCTCCCACCAGCAACGCGGTGCCCTGCGTGGTACTCAGCCGACCTGTCGTTTGCCCTGTCATGACACCAGAAGCTAGTCAGATGCACGGCAGCCAACTGGTTCAGGCGAACATACGGTCGGAACCGGTGCCACACTTCGGCCATGGACGAACTTGATTCGGCGATCATTCGCCTCCTCCAAACAGATGCGCGGCAGTCGAACAGGGAACTGGCCCGCAAGCTCGGCGTCGCCCCGTCCACCTGTCTGGAGCGCGTCCGGTCGCTCACCCGCAGGGGCGTCATCCGCGGCTACCACGCCGACATCGACCCGGCGGCGCTCAACCGCGGCGTCCAGGCGCTCGTGTCGGTCCAGGTCCGGCCGCTCAGCCGGGCCGTCATCGACGCCTTCAAGCAGTCGGCGGCGGACCTGCCGGAGGTGCTCAGCGTGTTCGTGCTGGCGGGCGGCGACGACTTCCTCCTGCACGTGGCGGTCCAGGACCTGGACCACCTGCACGCCTTCCTGCTCGACCGGCTCAGCAAACGCCGTGAGATCGCCGGGTTCCGCACGTCGGTGATCTTCCAGCAGGTCCACAACACCGCACCGACCCGCCTGGACTGAGGAAGCCCTTGTCACGATTTTGCATACCTCGTAAGCTTACAAGGTAAGCAAAATCGGAGGAGGAAGCGCCGTGACCACGTTCGCCGTCATCGTCCCGCTCGTCTGGCTCGCCTGGCTGATCGTGACCGAGTGGGTCCCGATGTTCCCGCTCAACGACCTGACCAAGGGAAACGTCCGCGGCCGGGTGCTCGCCGCGGCGATCAACTACCCCTTCCCGCTGCTGATCGCGGCCGGCCTCGCCTTACACCAGACCTGGTCGCTGATCACCGCCACCGCGCTCTGCGTCCTGATCATGGCCGGGCATCTGCAGAGCTGGTGGCTGCCGTACTTCGGCGTCAGCACCGAGGCGCAGCGCGAGGTCTACCGCCGCGACTACGGCCGCACACTGAAGATCCTCCCGACCGAGGGGCACGACGTGGTCATCGACGTCCAGCACCTGGTCGTGGGCGTGCTCTCCCTGATCATGCTGGCGACCACGCTGGTCGTTACGCTGACCGCATGATCCAGCGAGGCAGGGGCCGGCCGGCCGTACTCACCGTCGAGCGCATCGTGGACGCGGCCGTCGAGGTGCTCGACGCCGAAGGGCTCGACGCGCTGACCATGCGCCGGCTCGGCAGCCACCTCGGCGTCGCGGCGATGTCCCTGTACCGGCACGTCCCGAACCGCGACGCGCTGCTCGCCGAGATCGTCAACCGGCTCTTCGCCGAGGCCGTGACGGAGTCGCGGCCCGGCGGGCCGTGGCCGGAGGCGCTGAGCGGCTTCGCGGGCGCGTACCGGCGGATGCTGCTGGCGCACCCGCACGCCGTGCCGCTCCTCGCCACCCATCCCGTGGACGTCGAGCTGGGGCTGGAACTGCTGGGCGGCCTGCTCGACCGGTTCGACGAGGGCGGCGTGCCGCGCGAGAGCGCGCTGACCGCCGTCCAGTCCGTCGGCGTCTACGTGCTGGGACACGCTCTCGCCCAGGTCGGCGTGCCGCCAGGCGGCGAGGAGCCGCCGCCGGACACGGACCAGACCTTCTACGACCAGTGGTTCGACACCGGGCTGCGCGCGATGGTGTCGGGCTTCGAGCGAATAATCGGTTGCGACCCGTCCAAACCACCGCTTAGTGTCTAGGACATGCGCCTTTACCTGTAATGCGCCGGGGCTGAACAAGCCCGGCCACTCAGCGAAACCGCCCGGCGGTGACCACTCCCGCCACGAGTCCATCCAGACGCGGCAGCTGAGCTTGTCGACCGGTGTTCGAGCCGCGTCGCGAGTTACGTAAAGGAGCTTTCGTATGCGAGTACGCGCAGGCAAGAAGAGCAAGAACGTCCCCGGCCTTCCGGGGCGGGAGGCGCCGGTTCCGCGGCAGATGCCCAAGATGCCGCAGCGGCCGGTCGCGCCGCCGAGGCGCATCCCGTCCAAGGGCCGCTAGACCTCTACCGGGATGGTAGAACCCGCGGTGCGCCGTCCCCGACGCCATGGGGCGCCCCGCACGGCGCCCCGGCCCCTCCTGCAGGGGCCGGGGCGCCTTCGCGTCAGAGCCTCTCGATGATCGTGACGTTGGCCTGGCCGCCGCCCTCGCACATCGTCTGCAGGCCGTACCGGCCGCCGGTGCGCTCCAGCTCGTGCAGCAGCTTGGTCATCAGGATCGCGCCCGTGCCGCCCAGCGGGTGGCCGAGCGCGATCGCGCCGCCGTTCGGGTTGACCCGGGCCGGGTCGGCGTCCAGCTCCTTCATCCACGCCAGCGGCACCGGCGCGAACGCCTCATTGATCTCGACGACGTCGATGTCGTCGATCGACATCCCCGCCTTCTCCAGGGCCTTCCGCGTCGCCGGGATCGGCGCGGTCAGCATGAAGACCGGGTCGTCGCCCACGAGCGCGAGCTGGTGGATCCGGGCGCGCGGAGTCAGGCCGTGGTCGCGTACCGCCTGCTCGGAAGCGATCAGCAGCGCACCGGAACCGTCGGAGATCTGCGAGGACGTGGCCGCGGTGATCTGGCCGTCCTCCTTCAGCGTCTTCAGGGCGGCCATCTTCTCCAGCGTCGTGTCGGGACGCGGCCCCTCGTCGTCCTCGACGCCGTTGACGGGCTCGATCTGGTCCCTGAAGTAGCCGTTGGCGATGGCCTTGGCCGCGCGCTGGTGCGACTCGAAGGCGAAGCGCTCCAGGTCGTCGCGCTTGAAGCCCCACTTCTCGCACATCAGCTCCGCGCCGCGGAACTGCGAGATCTCCTGCTTGCCGTACCGCTCGACCCACAGGTCGCCGAACGGGAACGGCATGCCCTTCTCCAGCGCGGCGGTGATCGACGAGCCCATCGGCACGACGCTCATCGACTCGACACCGGCCGCGACGACCAGGTCCTGGGTGCCGGACAGCACGCCCTGGGCGGCGAAGTGGATCGACTGCTGCGAGGAGCCGCACTGCCGGTCGATCGTGACGCCGGCGGTCGTCTCCGGCAGCCCGGCGGAAAGCCACGCGTTCCGCGCGATGTCCATGCTCTGCGGGCCGAACTGCATGACGCACCCCATGACGACGTCCTCCACCGCCGCGGGGTCGACGCCGGTGCGGTCGATGAGCGCCTTCAGCGTGCGTGCGGCCAGGTCAGTGGGGTGGACGGTGGACAGCCCGCCCTTCTTCTTGCCGACCGGGGAGCGGACCGCCCCGACGATGTACGCCTCTGCCACAGTGCCTCCTGAAACCGAGCATTATTCGGTTATTAGGAAGAGACTACAACAGAACCTTGCTCTACGACCTCTCGGGAGGTGGCAGCAGGTCTTCCGGGGCGTCGATCTGGAACCGCCAGCGATCGACCGCCAGCCCGTTCAACCCCTCCGCCAGCGCCAGCGCCAGCGTGCCCAGCTGCACCGGATCGTCGCCGCGCAGCTCCACCGCGGTCAGCTCGGTCGCGAAGGGCAGCAGCTCCGCGACCGCCGGCGGCTGCCCCTTCTGCGGCACCACCAGCACGCGGACGCCCCCGGCCGTGAAGACGAACTCGTCCTCCTCCTCGACCTCGCCCTCCAGGTGCGCCACCAGCTCCTCGGCCGACGGCCGGGTCGGCAGGACGACCGCCGGGCCGCCACGGTCGTCGTCGGCGGGATCGCTCACCGCACCCCGGCACACGGCCAGCCCGCCCAGCCGGAACGCCAGCCCCTCGGCCAGGAAACGGTCGAAGTAGTCGAACGGCAGCGGACCCTCCGCGGCCACCCGGCACGCCCACACCTGCTCCAGCTCGCCGCCGACCAGGTCGGCTTCGGCCTCCACCGGGGCATGCAGCCGGACGTCCGCCGCGACGATGTCGCCACCGTCCTCGCGGGCGGCCGGATCGGCCAGCCGTACCAGCCGCAGCAACTCGGACTGGTCCGGTTTGACGGGCAGCGCCGCCGTAGGGCCAGTACGCAGTCTCCGCTTCGCCATCCAGCCCATGCGCGCCTCCGCGATCAGCTTCGATAGGAGCTCGTCATCGTCGCGTAGACGATGATGTTATCGGTGTAGTGACCGATGTTGCGGTTGTACGTGCCACCGCAGGTGATCAGGTGAAGCTGCGCGTTCGTCTGGTTGCCGTAGACGCGCTGCGTCGGGAAGGTCTTCTTGCTCGCCTGCTCGACACCGCCGACGGTGAAGACGGCGGTCGTCCTGTCCTGCCGCTTGACCTCGATCGTGTCGCCGTTCTTGATCTCGTACAGGCGGCTGAACACGGCGCTGCGCGTCCGCGTGTCCTTGTGCCCCAGCATGACGGCGGGGCCGGCCTCACCCGGGGTGGACATGTTCCGGTACCACCCGACCAGGTTGGGGTTGTCGCCGGTTGGCACCTGGATGGTCCCGTCCTTGGCCAGCCCCAGCGACTCCACCGGCGCGTTGATGCCCAGCCGCTTGATCACGATCCGCACCGGCGTGGACGGCAGCATCGGCGGAGCCGGCGTCACCTGCGGCAACGGCGGCGGCACGGTCGGCGCAGCCTGGAACAGCGCCTGCGCGGGCTGGCCCGTCGCCTTCCCGTCGGGCTGCGCGCTCAGCGACAGCGAATCCCGGTCGCTGGCCAGGCCGTACTCCTCAGGCGAGCCGAGCACGATGAGCATCCCGGCCACCACCGTCACCACACCGGCCACGGCGGCCAGGATCAGCACGGACCTGAGGACCTTGCTGCCCCGGTCGTCCGGCGGCCCGCCGCCGTACGGATACTGCCCGGCCACCTCGATCAGCCTCTGCCGAGATTGCGGCGCCGCAGCACCAGCCCGCCGACGCCGGCGGCCATGACGAGTGCCGACCCGACCAGCATGAACGTCCGCCCGTCAGGCCCGGCCGCCCCGCCGCCACCGGTGTCGGCCCCGGCCTTGGGGGTCTGCGACTTCTTGGTGGTCTTCTTGCTGGAAGGGGTGTGGGTCACGATCAACGTGGTCGTCTTGGTGGGCTTCGGCGTGCTGGTCGTGGTGGTGTTGCTCGGCGTGGGCGTCGACGTGCCGTTGCCCACGGTGAGTGTGAACGTCTTCAGCCCAGTCGTGGGAGCCGTGCACTTGATCGCCGGCGCGCTCGACGAGGTACCGAAGGCGAGGTCCCCGGCCGTCAGCGAGACGGTGCCGGTGGTCGTCGGCTTCACCTTGAACGTGAGGGCCGGGAGGGACGTGAGATTCTGACCGGCTGTTGCGCCGGTGAGGAGGGCTTCTGCCGTCGAGGACGTCGGCGCTCCCGCGCCGCTCGCCTTCACCGTGGCGAAAAGCTTGCTGCTGGCCGGGAAGCTGGTGGGCAGCTTCAGCGGATCTCCGGTGGACTGGATGGTGCCGGTCCAGGGGATGGAGGCGTCCTCGTTGGCCTTGGCGCCGGTCGGCGGGGTCATCGTGACCTTGATCTCGACCTCGGCGGGATAGTCCGCATCGGTCGTGCCGGTGGCCAGCGTGCAGTTGTACTTCACGATGTCGGTGTCGGTACCGCCGCCGCCCTGCCCGATCGTGACGTCCAGCACCTCGGTGGAGGTGGTGGTGCACGTTGTGGTGGTCGAGCCGGTGCCGGTGCCGAGAGCCAGCGTCAGGGTGCCGGGCTTCACGCTGACCTTGCCGGTCGCGCCGGCGGGAACCGACAGCTTGTACTTCACGTCGCCCGCTGTCGTGGAGGTCGCGCCGCTGGCAACAGACGGGCCGGTCTTCGCGCCCGGGTCCGTGACGGTGACCGTGGTCGGGGTGAGCGTCAGCGCCTGGGTGACCTGCAGCGTCGTCTGCGCGGTCGGGGCAGGCGAGAGCTGCAGGATGGGAACGTTCACCGTCAGATCGAAGCTCGCGCCCGCAGCCACCGAATCAGGGGCGCTGAGCCCGACGCTGATGGTGGTGCTGCTGATCGGCCCACCCGATTGGCAGGTGTAGCTGAACTGCTTGGTGGCCGCCGCCTCCGCTGGCGACGAGAAGGCTAGGACCGAACCAACGAAGACGACCAGCGTGCTCGCGATCCCTAAGGCGGATGTCTTCTGGGCGAGGCGGCGCCGCGCCTTGGACGTCAGCACTGTCCATCTCCGTTTCAGCACAGGTACAACAGGCGTACCAGGATTCCAGCCGTTGGTCACGGTTAGGTAGAGATCCTACGAACTGTCCCTGTCAACTTCCTGTAAACGGAGAAAACCCACGCAAGTTGCCGTCAGCCCTTCTTCTTGGAGAGCGTGGCGTACACGACGATGTTGTCCGTGTAGCTGTGCGCCTGCTTGTTGAAGACGCCGCCGCAGGTGATCAGGCGGAGCTGCGAGCTGTCGGTGTTCCCGTACACGCGGGCCGTCGGGAAGTTCGTCTTGCTGACCTGCTCGATCCCGCTCACGGTGAACCGGGTGACCTTCCCGTCCGACCGGTACACGTAGATCTGGTCGCCCTTGGCCAGCTCCGAGAGGCGCTGGAACACCGCCGGTCCCTTCCTGGTGCTCACGTGCCCGTTGATGATCGCCGGGCCGAGCTCCCCCGGGACGGGGCTGAACCGGTACCAGCCGGTCTGGCTGGGCTTGCTCAGCGGCGGGGTGCCCAGGACCCCCTTCAGGTCCACGGTGACCGACCCGACCGGCGCGTTCACCTTGATCTTGGGGATCTTGATCCGCGTCGGCCTGGGCTTCGTGGTCTTGGTCTTGGCGGGCGGGATCGGCGCCACCACGGGCGCGGCGGCGAGCGGCGGCGGCGCGTCGAGCCTGGCCGGGGTCAGCGGCACGTTCTTGCCGCCGGGTCCCACGGTCGGCGGCAGCACGAACGCGCCCGCGTTCTGCACCTGCACCTGCACCTGGGTCGGCTCGACCTGGGCCATCGGCTGCGGGCCCGACCCGTCGTCCACGCGGGGCGCCAGCGACAGCAGCCCCGCCATGATCGCGCCCACGCCGCCCAGCGAGCCCGCGATCAGCAGCCCGGGCAGCGCCCGGTTCATCGGCGACTTCTGCTCGGTCATCAGCTCACTCCTCCGGCATGCGCGGCCCGGCGTCGCCGCAACAGCAGCCCTCCGGTCGCGCTCCCCATCAGCAGCACGGACCCACCGGCGATGAGCCCGTACGATCCGTTTCCGGCCTCCGCCGCCTCACCCGTGTCGACGCCGCCCTTGGGCGTCTTGGCCACCTGCGCCTTGACGTACTTGGTGGAGGTCGGCCCGCTGGACGCCTTGGCGGTGGCGGTGGCGGTCACGGTGGACGTCGACGTCGCCACCACGCTCACGTGCCGGTCGGCCGTGGGCCCCGGGTCCCAGTGCTGGGGAGGCGTCGTGCTCGGGTTGTTCGTAGGCGTATTGGTGGCCGTCTTGGTGGGTTCCGTCGGCCTCGGGCTGGTGGGGGGCGGGCTGCTCGCAGGAGGGGTCGTGGAGCCGGGGACCGTCACGTCGATGGCGCCGGGCGGGCTATCAGGCGTGCACGTGGCCTGGTCGTGGAGCGGCGGCTCGGTGATGCGGCCAGTGATCACCTTGATGGCGTCCACGTAGGCCTTCTTGTTCTCGGTGTTGACGACCTCGATCGTGTGCGGCTTGTACGCCAGCTCCGGAGAGCTCCAGAGCGTCTCCTGCGCCTTGGTGCCGGTCATCGGCGTGCCGTTCCTGTCCAGGCCCGGCTCCACCAGCTTGTCGGTGATGGTGCCGCCGTCGATGAGCACCCGGACGGGGCCGAGGTCGCGTTCGCGGCGGCTGATGTACTCGACCTTCGTGGCCGTGAAGCCGAGCTTGGCCACGGCGTCCTTCTGGTCGGTCTCCGCGAGGTCGTAGAGGTGGTCGCCGAACTCGGGCGCCTTATGCTCGTTGGGCTTCCAGGCGGACGTGTACTCGAGCTTGTCGTTGTTCACCAGCACCTCGCCGGCGGCGGGAGTGAATCGGACGACCAGGCCCGTGGGCCGGACCCGGATGGTTCCCGAACGCTTCACGGAACCGGCGTCGGAGAGGCCCTCGGGCACGTCCAGTTGGTCGCCCGGCACCAGCTGGCCCTGTTCCTTGCCGCCCTTGGGGCGAAGCTGGCCGTCCCAGGCGCCGGTGATGTCGACCGTGCCTTGCAGGTTGAGCTGCGAGCCCTTGACGAAGAAGCCGGGCGAGCCGAACCTCCGGTCGCCCACGTACTTGATCGACCAGGCGACGTCCAGCATGCCCGCCGAGGTGAGCCGCGGAGTGACGGCCGCCTCAAGTTGGACCCCTGCGTCACCTGCGACGCCGTTCTTACAGGTGTACGTCACGATCAGCGAGTCGGCCTGGCTCGTGCTGGAAGCCGCTACGAACGCCGCGGACGCCGCCAGGCCCACCGACGTGGCGACCAACGCCTTACGTAACCGATTCACGGCCATGCTCCGATCACACAAGGAAACCGAAGGTAGATCTTAGGGTCGAAAACCCCTGCAACACATGCCAAACCGCTCGTCCGCCAATACTTGTGATGAAGCCGTGTCCGCTTGGGCACGTACCGGAAAAGCGGGTATACCGATTAGTAACAGAATTGTATTCTGTCGGGCACGAACACCTGCTTGGAGGCGACATGCAGCGAGACCTCTACGACGAGGAGCACCTGCTCTTCCGGGACACCGTGCGCGAGTTCATGGCCCGCGAGGTCGTGCCGCACCACGCGCAGTGGGAGAAGGACGGCATCGTGCCGCGCGAGGTCTGGAAGAAGGCCGGCGAGATCGGCATGTTCGGCTTCTCCGTGCCCGAGGAGTACGGCGGCGCGGGCATCACGGACTTCCGCTACAACGCCGTCATCGTCGAGGAGATCATCAGGAACGGCGCGTCGGGGCTGGGGTTCTCGCTGCACAACGACGTCATGGCCCCGTACGTGGTGGAGTTGACCGATGACGAGCAGAAGCAGCGGTGGCTGCCCGGGTTCGTCAGCGGCGAACTGATCACGGCGATCGCGATGACCGAGCCCGGCGCCGGCAGCGACCTGCAGGGGATCAGGACGACCGCCGTCCGCGAGGGTGATCACTACGTCGTCAACGGGCAAAAGACGTTCATCACGAACGGGATCAACTCCGACCTCGTCGTGGTGGTGGTCAAGACCGACCCGGCAGCCGGCGCGAGGGGCACGACGCTGCTGGTCGTCGAGCGCGGCATGGACGGGTTCACCCGCGGCCGCAACCTGGAGAAGGTCGGGATGAAGGCCCAGGACACGGCCGAGCTGTTCTTCGAGAACGTCCGCGTGCCAGTGGCCAACCGGCTGGGCCCCAACGACGGCGAGGGGTTCTTCCAGCTCATGAACAACCTGCCCCAGGAGCGGCTGTCGATCGCGGTGGCGGCGGTGGCGGCGGCCGAGACGGTGCTGGAGCAGACCATCGAGTACTGCAGGCAGCGCCAAGCCTTCGGGCGAAAGATCGGATCCTTCCAGAACACCCGCTTCGTCCTGGCGGAACTGGCCACCGAGACCGAGATCGCCCGCCACTACGTGGACAAGTCCATCGTGGCGCTCAACGCCAAGCAACTGAGCGCCGTGGACGCGGCCAAGGCCAAGTGGTGGACCACCGAGCTGCAGAACAAGGTGATCGACCGGTGCCTCCAGCTGCACGGCGGCTACGGCTACATGATGGAGTACCCGGTGGCCAGGGCCTGGCTCGACAGCCGCGTCCAGACCATCTACGGCGGCACCACGGAGATCATGAAGGAGATCATCGGCCGCTCCTTCGGACTCTGACGCCCAGGAACGCCCGTCACACCGCGCGGAAGGCGATCTGACGCCGCATACTGGTCAGCATGGACGGCGGCCTGATCCTCCTGGTTTTCCTGGCGTTGCTGTTCGCCTGGGGCCTCAACCGCGTGCGCCGGGCGCTGCGGTTCGGCCCGGTGGGCTACCTCGGCGTGATGGCCGTCTTCATCATCGTCATGCTGCTCGTCTGGGGCCAGACGATGCGCTAGCCGGCTATCCCGGCAGCGCGCCCACGAACCGGGTGAGCAGCCGGGCGAACTCGGCCCGCTCGGCCTCCGACCACCCGGCCATGGCCTGCTGGAACACGGCCTTGCGGCCCTGGCGGACCTGTTCGAGCGCCGCCACGCCCGCGTCGGTCAGCGCCAGCAGCGCCCTGCGCCCGTCGGCCTGGTCGGCCTCGCGTCTGGCCAGGCCCGCCTCGACGGCGGCGGCCACCAGCCTGCTCGCGCGGGGCTGGTCCACGGACAGCGCGTCGGCGACGTCCGACACGGTGACGGGCCCGCCCGCCGACTCGATCACATCCAGGACGTCGTACTCCCGGCCCGAGGCCCCCTGCTGCCGGGCCAGCACCCGCCTGCTCTGCCTGCGCCTGATCGAGACCATCGCCCGCTCGACCAGATCTATGTCTTCATACATATACTTGCTATTATACATGCATGAACAAGCCCATCGGATACTGGCTCAAGCACCTCGACAACCTCTTCGAGAGCGCGATGGACGACGCGCTGGCGGAGCAGGGTGTCACCCGCAGGCAGTGGCAGATTCTCAACGCCCTGGCGCACAACGCCGAAGACCCCCGCGACGCGCTCAGGCCGTTCTCGGGTGTCACCGGCGCGCTCGACGAGCTGACCGCGAGAGGCTGGATCGCCGACGACCGGCTCACCGACGCGGGCCGGGACGCGCACGCCGTGATCGCCCAGCACGTCGGCCGCTTCAGGCAGCGAGCCGTCGACGGAGTCAGCACCCAGGAGTACCAGGCGACCGTCGACGTGCTCAGCCGCATGTGCGCCAACCTCGAACCCGCCCACAGCTAGGAGCGACTCAGTCGCCGCTCCCCTCCAGCAGCACCCTCGCCACCAGGTCGGGGTCGTCGCTCATCGGCACGTGCCCACAGCCCTTGAGCAGCTTCACCCGCTGCCCCGACCACTTGGCGGCACGCACGGCCTGACGGCGCAGCAGCAGGCGGTCGTGCTCGCCCCACGCGATCGTGATCGGCGACTTGGGCGGCGCGGGCGGCAGCACGTCCGAGAACGCCTCCAGCGTCGCGTCGAACCCGGACGAGCCGCCCAGCGCCTGGGAAGCGGCGACCAGCGCCGTGGGCGACAGCCGCGACGGATGCGCCACCAGCAGCCCCGCCGACAGCGCCCGCCCGACCGGGCTCTCCGCGTTGCGCGACGACCGCTCCGGCGACAGCGCCCTCGCCGAGGCGCGGATGGCCCGCAGCACCGTCTGGCAGTAGAGCAGCTCGGGACGCGACCAGAACCCGGCGGGCGACAGCGCGGTGGCGGTACGAACCACCCCGCGCGAGGCCAGCTCCAGCGCGAGGTACCCGCCCAGCGAGTTGCCCGCCACGTGCGGCTCGCGCACGCCGAGCATCGCGCAGAACGACTCGACGGCGTCGGCGAGAGCCTCGGCGGTGTACGGCGTGCCCTCGGGCAGCCCCGGCGACACGCCGAAACCGGGCAGGTCGATGGCGATCACGGTCCGCGAGACGGCCAGCCGATCCAGCACCGGAAGCCACGCCTGCCAGTGATGCCCGATGCCATGGATGAGGATCAACGGTGCGCCGGTGCCGCGCCGCTCGAAGGCCAACTCCATGCCGTCGAGTAGACCACTCAGCGGCTACGCGTGGGAATCTCGAACCAGACGGCTTTACCTTCCCTGGTAGGACGCGATCCCCAGCGCCGAGCAAGCTGGTCTACCAGGTAGAGGCCACGCCCGCCCTCGTCGTTCTCGCCCGCGCTGCGGATCCGGGGCAGCCGGAGATCCTGGTCGAAGACCTCGACCCAGACCGACTCCTCGCCCCTGCGCAGCCGCAGCGTGAACTCCTTGTCGCTGACGACCTCGTCCTCGAAGCCGGGAAGGTCCCAGGAGTCCTCGAACGGCAGCGGCGGGCCCTCGACGCTCAGCTCGCGGCGCGGCACGCCCGCGCTGGCCGCGTGCAGCACCACGTTGGTGACGACCTCGGAGACGAGCAGGCAGGCCAGCTCGGCGCGCTCCTCGGGGACGTTCCATCCCTCGAACGCGTCGGAGGCCATCCGGCGGGCCTCCCCCACCATGATCGGCTGGGCGGGGAAGGTGCGCTCCTCGACGTCGAGGTCGGCGTCGGTGGAGCGAACCACCAGGATCGCCATGTCGTCGTCGATCTCGCCGGGCACCGCGACGGTGGCGACGTCGGCGATGCGCTCGACCTCGGCGTCGCTCACCTTGGCCAGCTTCTCGCAGAGCACGCCGAGCGTCTCCTCGTCGCTCGGCATCCGGCCGTCGCGGGCCGGACGGCGGTCGACCAGGCCGTCGGTGTAGAGGAGCAGCGCGGCCCCCGGCGGGAGGGTGCGGGTCTCCTCCTTGTAGACCAGGTCGGCGTGCAGGCCCTTGGCGCGCACGCCCAGCGGCTGGCCGACCTCTTCGATGTCGAGCTCGACGCACTGGCCGTCGACGAGCAGCAGCGGCGGCGCGTGCCCGGCGTTGGCGAAGGCGAGCTGGCGCGACCAGGCGTCGTAGACGAGGTACTGGCAGGTCACGATGGGCGGGACGCTGATGTCGGCGCCGCTGTCGTCCTGCTCGGGGGTGGCGATGATGCGGGTCCACTCGTCGAGCCTGGCCAGGATGTCGGCGGGCGACTTGTCGTCCTGGGCGAAGGCCCGCAGCGCGGCCCTGAGCTGGCCCATGATGGCGGCGGCCTTGGCGCCCCTGCCCTCGACGTCGCCGATCACGATGCCGACACGCCCAGCGGACAGCGGGATCACGTCGTACCAGTCGCCGCCGACCTGGGTCTGGATGCCCTGGCCGTGGGAGGCGAGCGGCGCCGCCGGGTAGTAGCGCACGGCGATGTCGAGCCCGTCGAGCTGGGGCAGCGCCCGCGGCAGCAGGTGCTTCTGGAACGACTCGGCCGTGTGCCGCTCCTCCTCGAACAGCAGCGCGTTGTCAATGGCCAGCGCGACCCTGGTGGCGATCGCGCCGACGAAGTCGCGGTCGAACGCGTCGTAGTGCGGGCTGCGCCGGTCGGTGAGGTTGGACAACCCCAGGTACATCAGCCCGAGGGTCTCGCCGCGCACGCACAGCGGCGCGACGATCGCGGACGTCATGCCGACCTCGCCGCACAGCTTGGCGCTGCCCTCGTGGGGGATGGGGAAGCTGTTGGCCGCGAAGTCCTCGACGAGGATCGTCTCCTGCCTGCGCAGCGAGGTGTCGGCGTAGTGGCCGGCCGGGTAGCGGATCTCCGCGCCCACCGGCTTCCAGGTGCCCGGCGGCGGTGTCCAGCCCTGCACGTGCTGGGAGACCCGGCGGACCAGCCGGTCGCCCTCCATCAGCTCGATGAAGCAGTGGTCGGCGAACTGCGGCACCAGCATCTCGGCGACGCGCTTGAGCGTCTCCTCCACGTACAGGGAGCCGGCCAGCCGCTCGCCGATGCGCTCGAGCAGCCCGAAGCGGTCCTTCTCGCGCTCGTTGCTGCGCAGCGCCTCGCGCGCCGTGATGACGATCCCGGTCACCGCGCCGGACGTGTGGCGCAGCGGGACGGCCTGGGCGCGCACGTACACGATCGTGCCGTCACCGCGCCGGACGTCGAAGGTGCCCTCCCACACGCCGCCCTTGAGCACGTGCTTGGCCAGCTCGATGGCGAGCGGGTGGTCCTTCTCCATGATGCCGAGCGACAGCACCTGCGAATCGCGCGTCGCCGACTTGCCCGGACGGCCGAACAGCTTCTCCGCGAACGGATTCCAGTAGAGGAGGTTGCTGAAGCGGTCCGTCACGACGACGGCCATCTCGGCGTGATCAAGCACCGACGCGGCGGCCAGGTGATCAGCCGGATCCTGTGACAGATCCCCCCAACGCTTCATCCGGAGACCACTCCTTGGGGAGGAATGCGCGTCAAGCGAACCACGGGCGCTCCTGCAACAGTCTTGACCGGAGGGGAGTGAGGGATCTCCCTGATGGGATTCAACCAAGCAGCAGCGGCCGCGTCAGTCCTTGGAGACAAAGACATGCGCGGCGACATCGCGCGGAAGCTCCGCGGGAATGTTGCCACCGTCACTGTCACCTGTCACCCGCACACCGTCGTCGCTCGCCGCGAGCGTGACCTCGCGTCCGGGTTGTATCCCAACTTGCTTGAGTTTAAGCATCACAGCGGGATCGCTTTGCACTTGTTCGCTAATTCGTCGCACGACAACGGGTACTTCTCTCGCCCCGGCGAGGTCGGCCATCGAGATCAACGCCTCGTCGACCCCTTCTGCGGCCTCGCGGGCCCCCAGCTCAGCCAGGCCGGGAATGGGGTTGCCGTGCGGGCAGGAGGTCGGATTGTCGAGCAGCGCGACCAGGCGGGTCTCGACGGACTCGGACATCACGTGCTCCCACCGGCACGCCTCGATGTGCAGCTCCTCCCACGGCAGCCCGATGATCTGGGTCAGCAGGCACTCCGCGAGCCGGTGCTTGCGCATCACGCGGGTGGCGAGCGTGCGGCCGAGGTCGGTCATCGACAGGTGCCGGTCGCCCTCGACTCGGACCAGCCCGTCACGCTCCATGCGGGCCACGGTCTGGCTCACGGTCGGGCCGCTTTGCTGGAGCCGCTCCGCGATGCGGGCGCGCAGAGGGACGATGCCCTCCTCCTCGAGTTCGTAGATCGTGCGGAGATACATCTCCGTGGTGTCGATCAGGCCGTGTGCGGTCAAGGCTCCTCCCATCTGCATGCTACGCCGGTCGTCGCGGGGACTGAGCCCGTCCGCGGCGGGCACAGAAGTCACAGGGAACCCTATGGGGAGAACGACGAACGATGGCACCGGACGGCAACAACGGAGCGGCCAGGTTCCTTCCCGGCCACCTCGATCTCCGCTCGCTGCGCGAGGCGGCGGCCGGGTGTCAGGGCTGCGGCCTGTACCGCGACGCCACGCAGACCGTGTTCGGCGACGGCCCGCCGGAGGCGCGGTTCATGCTGGTCGGCGAGCAACCCGGCGACCAGGAGGACCGCAGGGGCCGGCCGTTCGTCGGGCCCGCCGGGCGCGTCCTGGACCAGGCCCTGGAGGAGGCGGGCATCGACCGGGACGACGTCTACGTGACGAACGCGGTCAAGCACTTCTCCTTCACGCTCAGGGGCAAACGGCGCATCCACCAGACTCCGACGGCCGCCGAGATCGACGCCTGCCAGCCGTGGCTCAACGCCGAGCTCGCGCTGGTCGAGCCGGAGGTCGTGGTGGTGCTCGGCGCGACGGCCGCGCGGGCGCTGCTCGGGCCGTCCTTCCGGGTGACGAGGCAGCGCGGCGTGCCGGTGCCGCTCGACACGCTCGAAACGGACGCCCTGGCGGTGGCGACCATCCACCCGTCGGCCGTCCTGCGCGCACCCGACAGGGACGCGGCCTACGCCGGCTTCCTGGCCGACATGAGGGTGGCGGCCGCCCTGCCCGACGGCTCCCGGCGCGAACCGCCGGGCTAGCGTGCCCGGTAGTTCCTGAAGGCCGCCACCGACAGCCCGACGAAGATCACGACGATCGCGCAGGCCAGCCCGCCGCCCACCCAGGCCGCCGTCAGCCCGAACGCCGCGGCGGTGGCCCCGGCCCGCAGGTCGCCGAGGCGCGGCCCGCCCGCCACGACCACCATGAACGCGCCCTGCAGCCGCCCGCGCATCTCGTCGGGCGCGTACAGCTGCAGGATCGACTGCCGCCACACGGACGAGATGACGTCGGCCGCGCCGCCGACCGCCATGAACGCCACGATCAGCCAGAGGTCGCGCGCGAGCCCGGCCGCGGCCACCGTGAGCCCCCACACGGCGATGATGACGACCAGGGCGAGCCCCTGCCTGCTGACCCGGCCGACCCAGCCGGAGAACAGCGCCCCGGCGACGGACCCGATCGCCATGGCGGCGTTGAGCGGGCCGAGCACGACCATCGAGCCGCCGAACCGCTCGGCGGCCAGTTCGGGGAAGAGCGCCCTCGGCAGGGCGAAGACCATCGCGATGATGTCCACCACGAACGACATCAGCAGCACGGGGCTGCCGGCGATGAACCTGAGCCCCTCGAACACGGCACGCGCCCCCGGACGGGTCACCTCGCCGAGGGGCGGGAGCGGCGGCAGCCGCAGGGCCGCGTACAGGCTGGCGGTGAACAGCAGCGCGTCGACGGCGTAGGCGGAGGCGTACCCGCCGTAGGCCAGCACGACGCCGCCGATCATCGGGCCGACGACCGCTCCCATGCTGAAGACCAGGGAGTTGAGCGCGTTGGCCGCCGGCACGACCTCCGGGTCGAGGATCCTGGGGATGATCGCGCCCCTGGTCGGGGAGGTGACCGCGAACCCGGCTGCGCCCAGCGCGACCGCGCCGAGCAGGACGTACACGTTGCGCAGTCCGAGCAGCGCCTGCAGCAGGATGAACAGGGTGCTCGCCCAGGAGACGGCCGAGCCCGCGAGCAGGAGCTTGCGCCGGTCCACCGCGTCGGCGACCGCGCCTCCCCACAGGCCGAACAGCACGAGCGGGACGAAGTTGGCCATCCCGAGCAGGCCGACCCAGAGCGAGGAGTGCGTCAGCTCCCAGACCTGCTGGCTGACGGAGATGACCGTCACCGCGAGGCCGACGTGGGAGACGGCTTGGCCGAGCCAGAGCCGGCGGTAGGCGGGGGTCGCGAGGGGCCGGATGTCTACCAGATGTCTCTTAACCAGCTCCCCGATTGCCACTTTAAGCACATTAAGGGGCGAGTCTCTCAACGATCCAACCGGGGTGGGAGCGACGGTAGCGGAGGCGGTCGTGCATCCGGTCGAGCTGTCCCTGCCAGAACTCCACCTCCGAGGGGACGACCCGGTACCCGCCCCAGAAGTCGGGCACCGGCGGATCCTCCGGCCAGCGCTCGGCCATCTCGGCGTAGCGGGCGTCCAGCTCCTCCCTGGAGCGCACGACCGCCGACTGGCGCGACGCCCAGGCCCCGATGCGCGACCCGTACGGCCGGGAGGTGAAGTACTCGGCCGACTCCTCGTGCGGCAGCCGCGCCACCAGGCCCTCGACGCGCACCTGACGGCGGATCGGGTGCCAGGGGAACAGCAGCGAGGCGCGACCGTTCTCGGCCAGGTCGCGGCCCTTGCGCGACTCGTAGTTGGTGTAGAAGACGAACCCGCGCTCGTCGTAGCCCTTCAGCAGGACTGTTCTGGCGCTCGGACGGCCTCCGGCGGAGGCGGTGGCAAGCACCATGGCGTTCGGCTCCGGCAGGCCCGATTCGAGCGCGTCCTGGAACCAGCGGGTGAACTGCGTGATGGGATCGGCGGCCAGATCGGATTCGAGCAGCGGCTCGCCCTCATATGTACGGCGTAGCCCCGCCAGCGAGGGCGGGCGCGAGGTGGCATCCACGAGACGGTATTGTGTCGCGCTTGGTGGCAGATCCCACACAACACTCCCTACCAGCAGCTTTTCGCCTTCCGGCGGGTCCGAAGACCGGGCACAAGCTAGCAGGGGGTTAAATTGACCCGCCGGTATCTCGACATCAAGGCATTGCCGGAACATGGCAAGAAAGGGAGGCGGCCGAGCATGTCCGACTTCAAACCCGGCCTCGAGGGCGTAGTGGCCTTCGAGACCGAGATCGCGGAACCGGACAAAGAAGGGGGCGCCCTTCGATACCGGGGCGTCGATATCGAGGAGCTGGTCGGTCGTGTCCCCTTCGGGCACGTTTGGGGCCTGCTGGTTGACAACAAGTTCCAGCCGGGTCTCCCCCCGGCGGAGCCGTACCCCATCCCCGTCCACTCCGGTGACATCCGCGTAGATGTGCAGAGCGCGCTGGCCATGCTGGCTCCGGCCTACGGCTTCAAGGCCCTGCTCGACATCTCCGACGAGGAGGCACGCGACCAGCTCGCCCGCGCCTCCGTGATGGCCCTGTCCTTCGTGGCGCAGTCGGCGCGCGGGCTCGGCCTGCCGATGGTGCCGCAGAGCCGCGTCGACGAGGCCAAGACCATCGTCGAACGTTTCATGATCCGCTGGCGCGGCGAGCCCGACCCCAAGCACGTCAAGGCCATCGACGCCTACTGGACCTCCGCTGCCGAGCACGGCATGAACGCCTCGACGTTCACCGCCCGCGTCATCGCCTCCACCGGCGCCGACGTGGCCGCCGCGCTCTCGGGAGCCGTCGGCGCCATGTCGGGCCCGCTCCACGGCGGCGCTCCGGCCCGCGTGCTGCACATGATCGAAGGCGTCGAGCAACTCGGCGACGCCAAGAAGTACGTCCAGGGTGAACTGGACAAGGGCAACAGGCTGATGGGCTTCGGCCACCGCGTCTACCGTGCCGAAGACCCGCGTGCGCGCGTCCTGCGCCGCACGGCCAAGGAGCTCGACGCGCCTCGCTACGAGGTCGCCGCCGCGCTGGAGCAGGCGGCGCTGGAGGAGCTGCACGCGCGCAAGCCCGACCGCGTGCTCGCTACCAACGTGGAGTACTGGGCGGCCGTCGTCCTCGACTTCGCCGAGGTTCCCTCGCACATGTTCACCTCCATGTTCACCTGCGCCAGGACCGCCGGCTGGGCCGCGCACATCCTGGAGCAGAAGCGCACGGGCAGGCTCGTCCGCCCCAGCGCCACCTACACCGGCCCGGCCTCGCGCCCACTCAGCGACGTGCCCGGTGCCTCCGAGGTCGTCGGCACCATCTGACCCTCACGCATGACGGCCCGGGTCTCAGATGACGGACCCGGGCCGAGTCAGCTCTCGGGGGCTCAGTACCCTGGTCGTGTGGCTGACATCGTGATTCCCGCTGACATCAAGCCCGCCGACGGCCGATTCGGCTGCGGGCCCTCGAAGGTTCGTACCGAGCAGCTGGCCGCGCTCGCCGCCTCCGGCGCCGACGTGATGGGCACCTCCCACCGCCAGAAGCCGGTCAAGAACCTGGTCGGCCGCGTCCGCTCCGGGCTCGCCGACCTTTTCTCGCTGCCTGAGGGCTACCAGGTCGTGCTGGGCAACGGCGGCACCACCGCGTTCTGGGACATCGCCTCCTTCGGGCTCATCCGTGAGAAGTCGCAGCACCTGTCGTTCGGCGAGTTCTCCTCCAAGTTCGCCACGGTCGCCAAGAAGGCGCCGTGGCTGGCCGACCCCTCGGTGATCAAGTCCGAGGTCGGCACGTACCCCGAGGCCGTGGCCGAGGAAGGCGTCGACGTCTACGCGCTCACCCACAACGAGACCTCCACCGGCGTCGCCATGCCGATCAAGCGGGTCGGCTCCGGCGACTCGCTGGTGCTGGTCGACGCCACGTCCGGCGCGGGCGGGCTGCCCGTCTCCATCGAGGAGACGGACGTCTACTACTTCGCCCCGCAGAAGAGCTTCGCCTCCGACGGCGGCCTGTGGATCGCGATCATGTCGCCGCGGGCCCTGGCCAGGGTCGAGGAGATCGCCGCCACCGACCGGTTCGTGCCGGAGTTCTTCAGCCTGCCGATCGCCATCGACAACTCCGCCAAGGACCAGACCTACAACACGCCCGCCGTGGCCACGCTCTTCCTGCTGGCCGACCAGCTCGACTGGATGAACGGCAACGGCGGCCTGGCCTGGACCACGTCCCGCACCGCCGACTCGTCCCAGCGCCTCTACACCTGGGCCGAGAAGTCCTCCTACGCCACGCCGTTCGCCGCGCCCGAGTACCGCTCGCAGGTGGTCGGCACGATCGACTTCTCCGACGACGTCGACGCGGCCGCGGTGGCGAAGGTCCTGCGCGCCAACGGCATCGTCGACACCGAGCCGTACCGCAAGCTGGGCCGCAACCAGCTGCGCATCGCGATGTTCCCGGCGATCGAGCCGTCCGACATCGAGGCGCTGACGGTCTGCGTCGACTACGTGGTCGAGCGCCTCTGACCCGTCCTACGTGACAGCTCGTCGAGGAGTGCCAGCGCGTCGGTCTCCTCGACGGCGTGGGCGAACCGCGCCAGCACCGGCAGCCTGTCGGCGCTGGCGGCCAGCGCCTCCAGCATGAGCTGGGCGACGTGCTCGTCCCTCGAGCTGACCGTGGAGTAGCGGAAGGCGTTACGGTACGGGGTACGGACGAGCAGGCCCTTCTTCACCAGCCGCTCGGCGACCGTCTGCACGGTGGTGTAGGCGAGGTCGCGGTCCTCGTTGAGCCTGGCCAGGAGTTCTCTGACGCGCATCGGGTTGCCCGCCTCCCACAGCACGTCCATGATCGCGCTTTCCAGGGAACCCAGGTTCGCCAACGGACCGACCTCTCGGCTCGACGAGTAGTAAACATTCTTGCCCGAAAGGGCGCCGCCCGGCCAGGGGATTTCTCCGCCTCCATCGGCCGACGCCGAGCCGATCAGCCGTTTCGCAGCCGGAGGACGGGCAGCCGGTCGGCCGTGGGCCCGCGGCTGGGCGGCCAGGTTCCGTTCACCGGGATGTCGCCGCGGCCGGGTTGAGTGGGCCAGGAGACCCCGCGGCCGGGCCGAGCAAGCCGGGAGCCGCCGTCAGGCCGAGCAAGCCGGGAAGCCGGCCGCGCCGCCGGGGTTGATCCGTTTCCGTAGACTTGCCGGGAAAACGCACACGATAAGGGGTTGCTCGCTTTTGTCCGCCATCTCCGGAACGGATTCCGCCCGCCCCAAGGGCCTCGGCTACCTGATGTTCGCCAGCCGCTGGCTTCAGGTCCCGCTCTACCTGGGCCTGATCGTGGCACAGGCGGTGTACGTGTGGCAGTTCATGGTGGAACTCTGGCACCTGATCTCCGCCGTCTTCCTCCATCCGGAGACCTCTCCGCAGCCCGCGCAGGCGGCCGACTCCTCGCCGGAGGTCGTCGTCATGCTCACGGTGCTGGCGCTGATCGACGTCGTGATGATCTCCAACCTGCTCATCATGGTGATCATCGGCGGCTACGAGACGTTCGTCTCCCG
This sequence comes from Nonomuraea sp. NPDC000554, assembly GCF_040300065.1. Taxonomy (NCBI): domain Bacteria; kingdom Bacillati; phylum Actinomycetota; class Actinomycetes; order Streptosporangiales; family Streptosporangiaceae; genus Nonomuraea; species Nonomuraea sp. NPDC000554. The sequence goes on from NZ_JBEPDC010000041.1 coordinate 35,917, forward strand.
CATCAACCTCAACGACCACCCCGACGAGCCGGAATGGCTCTCACACGTCAACGCGAACGTCCTCAAGGTCAAGCTGGCGACGGCCATCATCGGCATCTCCTCGGTTCACCTGCTGCAGACCTTCATCAAGGCCAAGGACATCGCCAACGACAAGATCATGTGGCAGACCGTGATCCACCTGGCCTTCGTCGTCTCCGCCATCGGCCTCGCCCACATCGACCGCATGCTGTCCACCTCCCCCGCCGAACGCGTCCACGCCGACCAGGCCCCTCCGCCCGCCCACCACGCCGCCCAGCGCACCACGGCGAACTGACCGCCGCCTCTCCTCTCGCGCCCAGGCAGCTTTGCCACAGGCCACAGCGCCGCGTGAGCGGCTGCGGTGCGCGCTTCACGAGAGCGAGGACGGCCAGCGTTCCGGCGCGCTGGGAGGAGAGGCGGCTAAGGAGCCGCTCGTGTCCGGTCACGGCACGCTCGCGCCCTAGCGGTCACTCCCGCGCGAGCCTGCACCCCGGCGGCGGTCAGCAGCACCACCCGCCGTCGACAACCTGGCCACTGAGCCATGCAGCGGACCTTACGGTGAGGTCCATCGTCGTGACGAAGTCCCAGCGAGAATTACAGCGAATAGGTGAAGGTGTAGGGCACTTCATGCACCGCGACCTTGGCGGAGTAACTGCCCTGCCCGCGAAGTCCGGCGAGTTCGCCGGTGCCCGAGCCGTCGACCACCGCGAAGGTGGCCTCGATCCCCTCGGCGCTGTACCGAAGCTCATGCTTGATCATGAATGTTCCGCTGCGTCCGGCGACGCTGCCTTCGATGCGTTCGAGGCCGTGTGCGGTCGTCGTTCCGGAGGCGAACCCCGGGCCCACGTAGTGCAGGAGATAGTCGCAGGCGGACGTGCCCTGGATCAGGCCGTTGTAGCGGTTCTCGGTGTGGGCGTTGGCAAAGCGGGGTTGTCCTTCTTCGCCGCTGACGACCTTCTCGTCCCAGACGGTAACCGTGAAGGTGTTGTCGCTCATGCAGGTCTTCTCCTTGCCGTTCTCGCTTACGCCTCCCATGCTATTAGCCATACCTGACAGGGCCTGTCAGGTATCTGGGCACGGCTGCACGACCGTCGAGGACGGGGTCTTCGTCGGGACGTCAGAGCGTCGTGACGGGCTTGCGGCGCAGGACCCAGGCGGAGACGACGCCTCCGATCAGCCCGAACAGGTGGCCCTGCCAGGAGATGCCCTGCTGGTTGGGCAGCAGGCCCCACAGGATCGAGTAGTACGCGATCGCGACGCCGATGCCGATGACGATGTCCAGGGGGCGGCGGTCGAACAGGCCGCGGGCCAGGACGTAGCCGAAGTAGCCGAAGACCAGGCCGCTGGCTCCGACCGTGATGACGCCGGGGCTGGTGAGCCAGGTGCCCAGGCCGCCGATCAGGATGATCAGGAGGCTGGCCGAGAGGAACCTGCCGATGCCGCGCAGGGCCGCCAGGAAGCCGAGGATGAACAGCGGCAGCGAGTTGGCCATCAGATGGCCGAAACCGACGTGCAGGAACGGCGCGAAGAGGATGCCCGGCAGGCCGTCAGGGTCGAGCCCCACGATGCCGAACTCCCTGTCGAGGGAGCCGTTGAGCACGTAGTCGAAGATCTCGACGATCCACATGGTGGCCACGACCGCGACCATGATGAGCAGGGCGCTCAGCGCCCCCGACAGGAGGGTGCCGGTGTTGCGCTTGGCCGACTCGAACGCGGACCTCGAATAGTCGCTCATGCGCCCCTCCTGCTGGATGTCCTTCCCCTTTACCGTACGTAGGAAGGGTTATGCGCGCGCTAAGAAAGTTCACCCACGCTGCCGGTGCCGTGAAAGGCGGCCTGGGGCGGCCTCCAGCCACCGGCTCGAGAACCCCTTGGTGGTCCGAGGAGGAGCGCCCCACGCGCGCGGGGGCGCTCCTGCCGTGCGACTCCAGGAGCGCCCCACGCGGGCGGGGCGCTCCTGTGACGGTCGGGGCGGGGTTACTCGCCCTTCCACTGCGGGGCGCGCTTCTCGGCGAAGGCCGCCGCGCCCTCCATCGCGTCCTTCGAGCCGAAGACCGGGTGGATGATCGGCCCCTGCCGCTTGAACATCTCGTCCAGCGGCCAGTCCTGCGACTCGATGATGACCTTCTTGGTGGCGGCCAGCGCCAGCGGGGCGTTGGCGGCGATCTTGCGGGCGAGTTCCAGCGCGCCCTCCAGCGCCTGCCCCGGTTCGGTGACCCGGTTGACCAGCCCCAGTTCGTACAGGCGCGACGCCGGGTAGTGGTCGCCGGTCAGGGCGATCTCCATGGCGACGTGGTACGGGATCCGGCGCGGCAGCCGCATGATGCCGCCCGCCCCCGCCACCAGCCCGCGCTTGGGCTCCGGCAGGCCGAACTTGGCCTCCGTGGACGCCACGACGAGGTCGCATGACAGCGCCAGTTCGAAGCCGCCCGCGAGCGCGTACCCTTCGACGGCCGCCACGAGCGGCTTCTTGGGCGGCGCCTCGGCGAGGCCGCCGAAGCCGCGCCCCTCGACCACCGGAAGGTCGCCGGACAGGAACCCCTTGAGGTCCATCCCCGCGCAGAAGGTGCCGCCCGCGCCGGTCAGGACGTACGCCGAAATTTCCGGACGGGCGTCCAGCGTGTCGAGCGCCTCCGCGATCCCCCGGGCCACCGCCCCGTTCACCGCGTTGCGCGCGGCGGGACGGTTGATCGTGATCACGGCGACGCCGCTGGACTCCTCGACGAGCACTTCGTCAGACACGGGACCTCACTTGGGCTGGAAGCGGATACCACCGTCGAACCGGACGACCTCGGCGTTCATGTAGTCGTTCTCGATCAGCGACCGCACCAGGTGCGCGAACTCGTCGGCGCGCCCCATCCGCTTCGGGAACACCACCGGCGCCACCAGCTTGGCCTTGAACTCCTCGGCGTTGGCCGCGAAGCCGTAGATCGGCGTGTCGATGATCCCGGGGCAGATCGTGTTCACCCGCACGCCGATCGCCGCCAGGTCGCGCGCCGCGGGGACGGTCATGCCCACGATGCCGCCCTTGGACGCGGAGTAGGCGAGCTGCCCGGTCTGCCCCTCCAGCGCCGCGACGGACGCGGTGTTGACCACCACGCCGCGCTGCCCGTCGGCGTCGACCGGCTCGGTCTTGGCGATGGCCGCCGCGCCGATGCGCATGAGGTTGAACGTGCCGACCAGGTTGACCTCGATGACCTTGCGGTAGCTGGCGGGGTTGTGGGGCTCGCCCTCACGGTTGACCGTCCGCTCGGCCCAGCCGATGCCCGCGCTGTTCACCACGACGCGCAGCGGCTTGCCGGTGGCCACGGCCGCGTCGACGGCGGCCTGCACCTGCTCGTCGTCGGACACGTCCGTCCTGGCGAAGACGCCGCCCAGCTCGTCGGCGACGGCCTTGCCGCGTTCCTCGTTGAGGTCGGCGATGACGACGGTGGCGCCCTGCCGGGCGAGCTCGCGGGCGGTGGCCTCGCCGAGGCCGCTGGCGCCACCTGAGATGATTGCTGCGGATCCGTTCACGTCCATATCCCGGACCCTAACCCGCCTACCGAATGAAGTTCTACTCGGGGCCGGTTAAATCTCACCAACGGCGCTGTCGACGTCGCTGTACACCTTGATCCGCCGGTCGAGCCCGGTGGTGCGCAGGATCCGCGCCACCGGGGCCTGGGGGCCCGCCAGCGACACCCCGCCGCCCTCGCCGGTGGCCAGCCGCCACGCCTCGATCAGCACGGACAACCCGCTGGAGTCCATGAACGAGAGCTGCTGGAGGTCGAGGACGAGCCTGGCGCCGTCCTGCTTGATCGCGTCGCGCACCTCGTCGCGCAGGAACGGTGCGGTGAACAGGTCAAGTTCGCCCTCCACGGCCACCACCACGGCATCACCCATCGCGTGTCGCGCAAGCCGCAGCTTCATTTGGCCCCTCCTCGATGAGCCACTGTACTTCGACATCCCCTGATACCGAGCATGCGGAAACCATGATCAGTCGTATGCGGAAGGACGGGACGGAACCGGGCGTGCGCCGGCCGTCCGTCGCGGTCAGCCCGCAGAAGGCCGCCATCCGCCGGACGGTGATCGCACCGGCGCCGCCGGCCGCGCTGTCCGCCCTGGTGGGGATGGGTGTGGGGTGGTCAACAACGTCGCCGTCACGCAGCTGGGCATCGTCTTCCTCGTCGTCCCGGGGGGCACCACGCTGGAGGTGCTCACCAGACCTACCCGCGAGGCACGCGGATTCAACGTTGGAGACCAGATTGCGCGAAAGCGCCGCCATCGAGGTCCGAGCAGAGAGGTCCGAGGAGAGGGGATGGCGACGCGGCGGGCCGGCCGTCAGCGGGCCTCGGCGCCCCGGTCCAGCGGCAGGTCGCGGGTCTCCTTGAAGGAGACCAGCACCACGACGGTCGACACCGCCGCGACGGCCACCAGGTAGAAGCCGGGCGCGATCGCGCTGCCCGACGCTGAGACGAGCCCGGTGGCCACGAACGGCGCCGTCCCGCCGAACAGGACGTAGGCGGCCGTGTAGCCGATCGCGGAGCTGCTGGCGCGCACCTTGGCCGGGAACATCTCCACCAGTGCGGGCACGTTCGAGGTGCCGATCACCGCGACCAGCATGGCCAGCAGGGACGTGCCGACCATCGCGCCGGCCAGGTTCACCCCCATCAGCCAGAACGCGGGCAACGGAAAGAGCACGAACCCCGCGCAGGCGACGATGAGCATGGGCCGGCGTCCGAACCGGTCGCTGGCCGACGCCGCGAACAGGCACGCCACGCTGTAGGCGAGCATCGACACGACGTTGGTGAGCTGGGCCTGGCTCTTTGAGTAGCCGAGCTCCTCCGACATGTAGGCGATCATGTAGCTGCTCATCAGGTAGTACCCGACGGCGTTGGTGATGCTGTAGCCGAACAGCGTCGCGATCTGGCGGCCGCACCGCCGCACGGCCTCCCGCAGCGGCGCCTGCGCGACCGCGTCGCGCTGTTCGAGGGAGCGGAACACGGGCGTGTCCTCGACCTTGGAGCGCAGGTAGAGGCCGATCAGTCCGAGCGGCGCCGCGAGCAGGAACGGGATGCGCCAGCCCCAGCTCTGCAGGGCCTCCACGGACAGCGCGGACGTGATCAGGAACCCGACGCCGGACCCCGCCACGCTGGCCAGCCCGACGGTCACCGGCACGGCGGCGGCGAAGCGGGCCCGCCGCCCCTCGGGCGCGTACTCCACGATGAAGGCCGACGCCCCGGTGTACTCGCCACCGGTCGAGAAGCCCTGCGCGCACCGCAGCAGAAAGAGCAGGATCGGCGCGGCCACGCCGATCACGGAGTAGACGGGCAGGATCCCGATGAGGAAGGTGGCCCCGCTCATGGTCAGAATCGTCAGCGCCAGCATCCTGTTGCGGCCGAGGCGGTCTCCGTACCTGCCGAAGAAGGCCGCGCCGAGCGGGCGGGCGACGAACCCGCCCGCGAAGATCGCCCAGGTGGCCAGCAGCGCGGCGGCCTTGTCGTAGCCGGGGAAGAACAGCCCGGCGATCGTCGCGGACATCACCGCATAGGCCGCGGAGTCGAACCATTCGACGAAGTTCCCGATCGCGGAGGCCAGCGTGACCTTGCGTTGGACGGCCGTTCGGGTGTGGGGGGTGTTGTCGATCATGGCCTGCTCCTCATGTCGTGTCACGCAGCCGGAGCCGCGCGCGCTGGATCTTTCCGGTCGCCGATCGAGGCAGTTCGTCGACGAACTCGATCAGCCGCGGGTAGGCGAACCGCGAGTGGGTGGTCTTGGCGAACTCGCGGATCTCCCGCGCCAGCTCGTCGCTCGGCCGGTAGCCGGGCGCGGTCCGTACCCAGGCCTTGACCGCCTGGCCGCGCACGGGGTCGGGCACCCCGGCCACGCCCACGTCGGCGACCGCCGGATGGGCGCGGAGCGCCTCCTCGATCTCGTCGGGCCCCACCCGGTAGCCGGACGTCTTGATCACGTCGTCGGTGCGGCCGAGGAACCAGTAGTACCCGTCCTCGTCGACCCGGGCGTGGTCCTTGGTGTGGAACCACTCGCCGCCGAACACCTCGGCGGAGGCGTCCGGCCGGTTCCAGTAGCCCAGCGGGAACTGCGGGTTGCTCCGCGCCCGCAGGCAGATCTCGCCGACCTCGCCCACCGGAACCGGCTGCTCGGACTCGTCCAGCAGCGCCACGTCCCAGCCGGGCAGCGGACGCCCCATGGAGCCCTCCTTGACCGGGACGCCGGGGAAGTTCCCGATCAGCGGGTAGGACTCGGTGGAGCCGTAGTAGTCGAGCAGGGTGACGCCGAACTGGTCGCGGAACCAGCGGATCAGGTCGACGGTGAGCGGCTCGTTGGCGCAGCACACCGTACGCAGGCGCTGCGCGTGGCGCAGACCGGCATCGGGCAGCTGCTCGCGCATCTTGCGCAGGAACGTCGGGTTGACCAGCCCGGTCGTCACCCCGTTCCGCGCCATGCTGGCCAGCAGCCCCTCCGGGTCGAACCCGGCCTCGGGCCGGTACACCAGGTGCGTCGCGCCGGCCCGCAGCGGCCCCATGAGCTTGGCCATCGACCAGGCCCACTCCCCCGCGCCGTAGAAGACGTCGCCGGGACGCAGGTCGTGGCAGTGCCTGAACTCGTTGTGGCCGAGCAGCGTGCGGTGCGCGTGCACGATGCCCTTGGCGGGCCCGGTCGTGCCGGACGTGTAGAAGATCAGCGCCGGGTCGTCGGCGGCGGTGTCGGCGTCGTCGAACTCCGGAGCGAGCAGCGCGATCGCCGGGTCGTCCACGTCGACCACGGTTCCGCCGTAGTCGCCCGCCCTCCGCACCTCGGCGGCCTCCGTGACCAGCACGGACGCGCCGGAGTCGGCGAGCCGGTAGGCGATCTGGTCGTCGGCCCACAGCAGCGACATCGTCACCAGCACGGCCCCGGTACGCAGCACGCCGAGGTAGGTCGCCGGGGTGTCGGTCCGCTGCGCCAGCATGACCGCGACGCGGTCGCCGGGCCGGACGCCGAGCCGGTGCAGGTAGGCGGCCACCTGGCGGGAGCGGTCCTGCACCTCGCCCCAGCGGACCTCCTGGTGCAGCCCGGTGTGGTCCTCGAAGATCAGTGCCAGGTTCTCGCGTGGATGGCGGTCGGCGACGTCCACGGCCATGTTGTAGCGCTCGGGCACCTCCCACTCGGTCATCGCGCCCGCCCGCGGAGGAATCGGGCCATCTCCCGCTGGGGCTCGCCGGTGGCGTAGGCGGCGGCGTGCACCTTCTTGGCCGTCCGGACGGCGTCGGCCAGGGCGTCCTGTTCCAGGTCCCTGAGGCGTCCCTTGGTCAGGGCGACCGCGCCCTGGGGCAGCGCGGCCAGCTCCTTCGCCTGGGCCACCGCCGCGGGCAGCACCTGGTCCTGGTCCACCAGCCTGGTCAGCAGCCCGAGCCGTTCGGCCTCGGCCCCGTCGACCAGCCGTCCGGTGAGCGCGAACTCGGTGGTCCTGGCGCGCCCGAGGACGTGCCACATGGCCCAGATGCCGGTGATGCTCGGGATGCCCGACAGCACCTCCGGCTGGCCCATCCGGGTGCCGGAGTGGCCGATGCGCAGGTCGGCGAGGAGCGCGAACTGGAACCCCGATCCGGCCGCCACCCCGTTCAGCGCGGCCACGCTGGGCTTGTCGAGGTCGAGCAGCGCGCGGTAGAGCTCGTCGAAGCCGTCGATCCAGGCGTCGGACGCCGCGTGGTCGTCCGGGTCGATCGTGGCCGTCTCGCCCAGGTCCTGGCCGGCGCAGAAGGCCCGTCCGGCGCCTGTGAGCACGACCGCGCGCACCTCGGGGTCGGCGCCGGCCGCGCGCAGCAGCTCGATCAGCCTCGCGCGCATCTCCGCGGTCCAGGCGTTCAGCTTCTCCGGCCGGTTCAAGGTGATCACCGCGACGGGTCCGTCACGGTCCAGCAGTACGGTCACAAGCGTCCCTTCGCAGGTCAACAGGTTTCCGGCGATACAACCAGGTGCCGCGGGACGCTGGCCAACATCAATGTGGACTGCCGGCGATATCAGAGCGATATGGCAGATATGGTCGCTTCGATGGAGCTACGTCATCTGCGGTATTTCGTGATGGTGGCCGAGGAGTTGCACTTCGGCCGGGCAGCCGAGCGGCTGCACATGGCGCAGCCTCCGCTGTCGCAACGCATCCGCGACCTGGAACGGGAGCTGGGCGTCAGGCTGTTCGACCGGAATCCGCACCGGGTCGCGCTCACCGAGGCGGGCGCCCTCCTGCTCGAACACGCCCGCGGTGTGCTGAGCCGCGCGGACGCGGCCCGCGAGGCGATCCGCCGCATCCGTCCCGGCGCGTCGGGGGTGCTACGCGCGGGCGTGCCGCCCGACACGACGCCGATGACGCTCAGGACCCTGGTGGCGGCCTTCACCGCGCGCATCCCCGACGTCCTGCTCGAACTGCACGAACTGACGACGCACGTCCAGCTCGCCAGGCTGCGCGCGGAGGAGCTGGACGTCGGCCTGATCAGGCACCCGTGCGACACGGTCGGCCTGGAGTCGAGCCCGGTCGTTCACCGCAGGCTGGGCGTGGTGCTGCCCGCCGAGCACCGCGCGGCCCAGCAGGACGTCGTACGGCTCCGCGCCCTCGACGGGTCCCCCCTGGTGATCTTCCCCAGGGAGATGGCGCCCCAGCTGTACGACCACATGCTGGAGGCGTGCCGCGACAACGGCTTCCTGCCCAGCGCGATCAGGCACGCGCGCAACCCGCACTTCGTGCACGGGCTGGTCATGGCGGGACGGGGAGCGCACCTGAACGAGGAGCCCTACGACGCGCTGCCGGCCGGCCTGGTCTGGCGTCCGATCGACGAACCCCGCCTGACCTGGTCCACCTCGGCCGTGTGGCTGCCCGCGCAGAGCGGTGAGGTCGTCGCCGCGTTCGCCGAGAGCGCGCTGGCCGGGCTGCGCGAGGTCGGCCACACCTAGCCGTCTCCCAGCGAGCGGCTGTCTTCCTAGCGCGCGGGAATGGCGAAGCCGTACGGGAGTTCCAGGCGGTGGGCGGCGAGCAGGGCGGAGTCGGCGAGCAGCTCGCCGGTGGGCCCATCGGCCGCGATCACGCCGTCGGACAGGATCAGCGAGCGCTCGCAGAGCTCCAGCGCGTACGGCAGGTCGTGGGTGACCATGAGCACGGTCACGTCCAGCGAGCGCAGGATCTCGGCGAGCTCCCTGCGGGCGGCCGGGTCGAGGTTGGACGACGGCTCGTCCAGCACCAGGACCTCCGGCTGCATGGCCAGCACGGTCGCCACCGCCACCCGGCGGCGCTGGCCGAACGACAGGTGGTGCGGGGGCCGGTCGGCGGCGTGCAGCATGCCGACGCGCTCCAGCGCGTCCTTGACGACCCGGTCCAGTTCCTCGCCCGTGACGCCCGCGTTGGCGGGCCCGAAGGCCACGTCGTCGCGGACGGTGGGCATGAAGAGCTGGTCGTCGGGGTCCTGGAAGACCAGCCCGACGCGCTGCCTGATCTCCTTGAGGGTGTCCTTGCGCACCGGGGTGCCCGCGACGGTCACGGTGCCGTGCCCGGCGCTCAGGATGCCGTTGAGGTGCATGACCAGCGTGGTCTTGCCCGCGCCGTTCGGCCCGAGCAGCGCGACGCGCTCGCCCCTGGCGATCGCGAGGTCCACGCCGAACAAGGCCTGGGTCCCGTCGGGGTAGGCGTAGGCGAGCCTGCTGACTTCGAGAGAGTTCACAGCGACAGTCCTAGTACGGCGAGAGCCACGGCCGGCAGGGCGAGCGCGACAGCCCATTGCCCCACCGATGCCGAAATTTCCTGCATTATCGGCATCCGCCCCGCATAGCCTCGGCTGAGCATCGCCAGATGCACTCTCTCACCCCGCTCGTACGAGCGGATGAACAGGGCCCCGGCAGAGCGTGCGATCACCGGGATGTGGCGGAAGTTCCGCGCCTCGAACCCCCGGGACTCCCTGGCGATCCGCATCCGCCGCATCTCGTCCACGATCACGTCCAGGTAGCGCAGCATGAACGTGGCGATCTGCACCAGCAGCGTGGGCACCCGCAGCCGTTGCGCGCCCACCAGGATCACCCGGGGCTCGGTCGTGGCCGCGAGCAGGATGGACGCCACCACCCCGAGCGTGGCCTTGACCAGGATGTTCCACCCCGCCCACAGGCCGGGAACGCTCAGCGAGAGGCCGAGCACGCTGGTGCGCTCCCCCAGCCCGATGACCGGGATGAGGAAGGCGAACAGCACGAACGGCAGCTCGATCACCATCCGCCGCAGGACGAACGCGGGCGGTACCCGGGCCGCCCCCGCGACGACCGCCAGCATGACCGCGTACAGCCCGAACGCCCAGAAGTTCTCGCGTGGCGTGGCCACCACCACGATCGCGAAGGCGATGACGGCCAGCAGCTTGCACTGCGGCGGCAGCCGGTGCACGACCGAGTCGCCGGGCCGGTAGAGCTGGTGGTGGTGCCCCGCACCCATCGGGCTAGGCCCTGACCTTCGTGCGGTTGCGCGCCGCGTAGGCCACGATCCCGGCGATGAGCAGGGTCAGCCCGACGCCGATGACCCCGGCGATGCCCACAGGGATACCGCCCGCGGCACCGTAGTCGCCGAGCGCCCACGAGCCGAGCGCGTGGTCGGTCGCCTTGTGCAGGAAGCCCTTGCTCTCGGCGACGGCCTCCAGCCCGTCGGGGCTGGAGGAGGCGAAGAACGACACGACCCCGGCCAGCACCAGCGTCAGCCCGACACCGCCGAGCAGGAACGGCCTGAGCCCGCCCGGGGCGGGAGCCGGCCGCTCCTCGGCGCCCACGGTGACCGTCGCGCCCCCGGCTTCGCGCAGTTCCAGCGGCTTGGCCAGGCCGCGGGCGCCGTGGACGAGGTCGGGCCTGACGGCCAGCACCGCACCCACGGTCAGCGCCGTGATCACGCCCTCGCCGATGCCGATCAGGACGTGCACGCCGCCCATCGCGGCGGCCACGGTGCCCACGGCGATCGGCGAGGTGCCGCCGATCCAGAACAGCAGCGTGAACACCAGCGCCGCGGACGGCACGGAGATCAGCGCCGCCAGGAACGCGGCGGCGGTGACCCCGCCCTTGCCCCGCGCGACCCTGCTGACCAGCCGGAACACACCCCAGCCGACCAGGACGGTGACGATGCCCATGATCGTGACGTTGATGCCGAGCGCGGTCAGCCCGCCGTCGGCGAAGAAGACGCCCTGGACCAGGAGGACCACCGCCATGCACAGCACCCCTGTATAGGGCCCGACGAGTATCGCGGCCAGCGCGCCCCCGAGCAGGTGTCCGCTGGTGCCCGCGGCGACGGGGAAGTTCAGCATCTGGACGGCGAAGATGAACGCGGCGACGAGCCCGGCCATGGGCGCGGTCCTGTCGTCGAGTTCCCGCCGCGCGCCGCGGAGGCAGACCGCGACCCCGGCAGCCGCGACGACCCCGGCGGAAACGGACACAGCTACATTGAAGAAGCCATCGGGTACGTGCACGACCAAATCCTCCACTAGGCACGGCAACGCGCCTATTTTAGGACACGGACTTGCACCTGCACATAGGTGGCAATTAGTGAACAATCGCGGAAGGCAACGAGGCGGCCCGTCACAGCTCGGCCGCCCGCGGGCCCCGTGGCGACCGGGCAGGCCGCGGCTAGCGGAGCACTCTGCTGAGCAGGCCACGCGCGGTCAGCGTGCGGACGACCGTGCTCAGCCGTCCCTTGCCGGACGTCGCGTACGGACGCACGGTGCGTACCATCCACCACCTGCGCGGCGGCGCGACCGCCCTGGCATCGGTCTCGATCCTGAACCGCGCGGGCGGGCCGCCCAGGTCCAGTTCCAGGTAGGCGTCCCAGGTGCCGGGCTCGAGCCGGCCGAGCGCGGGCCTGGCCACGAAGCCGCCACCGGGCAGCGCGAGGACCCGCTCGGCGCGCTCGCTGCCGGTGCGCCGCTCCCGCCAGACCAGCCTGCGGGTGGCCGACGCCGGCGGGAACGTCCCGATGACGGTGATCTCGCCGTCGATGACCAGCTTGCGGCCGAGCGTCCACCTGGTCCTGGTGAGCCGGGCGGTGCCGGGCACCGCGAGCACGTGCCCGCCGACGTCCACGCTGAGGTTGCCGTTCTCCCTGGTGAAGTACGGCAGGATCGCCACGCCGCGGATCAGCCGGGGCGCGGGCGGCGACGCGTCGGCGTCGCGGTCGGCCCCGAGCCTGCCGTGCCTGACGACGCCCTCCATCTCGATGGCGATCCGCAGGTCCCAGACCCCGGAGGGCAGCGCGCCGATGGGCACCTTGGCGGTGAAGCGGGCCCCGTCGCGCTCGGCGGGGACGACGAGCGGCTGCCCCACGCCGCGCCGGGCCCCGACCACGACGGACACCCGGTCGGGCCCGCTCATCCCCGCCAGCCCGGCCGTGCCGGACACCACCAGCCGGTCGCCCTCCCAGCGCAGCCCGGTGATCCGGCGCTGCACGGCGGCGCCCGCGATCCGGGCGAGCCGCACCAGGCGGTCGACGTCGTCGAGCGAGGCGAGCCGCTGCGCGTCCATGCCGCTCAGCCGCTCGCGGACGCCGGGCGTCAGCCACTCGTCGCACAGCGCGGCCACCTCGTGCGCGATCTCCTTGCGCCGGACGTCATCAGCCGCCAGGAACGGCTCGCCGAGATGGGCGAACACGTCGAGTTTGAAGTGCCGGCTCAGCAGGTGGTCGCGGCGCGGCCCCGGCGGGACGTGCTCGGCCATGAGCCGGATCGGCCCCCTGATCATCGTCATCCAGCCGATCGGGTCGCGGCTCTCCGGCCGCTGCATGATGCTGCTGCCGTCGGGCCTGGAGACCAGGTGGTAGCAGTCGTGGTCGGCGACCACCGAGATGCCCTGCGCGTGGCAGTAGGCGTGCACGGTGAACAGGATGTCCTCGCCGACGAGCATGCCCTCGCCGAACCTGATGTCGTGCCGTTCGAGCATCTCCCTGCGGAACAGCTTGAAGCAGCTCAGGCTGTTGTAGACGGGACTGTCGGTGAGCCCGGCGCGTTCCAGGTTGCGCTGGAACATCGAGACGGGGGCGCGCCTGCCGTGCCCGACGACCTTGCCGAGGACGATGTCGGAGCCGTTCCTGTCGGCCGCGGCCACCATCCGCTCCAGCGCCTCGGGGCCGAGGTAGTCGTCGGCGTCGCAGAAGAACACGTACCGCCCGGTGGCGTGCTCGATGCCGACGTTGCGCGGACGTCCGGCGCCGCCCGAGGGCTCCTGGTGGATGACCTTGATCCGGTTGCGGTGATAGCTGGCGTAGAGGTCGAGCAGCTCGGCGCTGCCGTCGGTCGAACCGTCGTCGACGACGACGATCTCCTTCTTCACCCGCTGGACGAGCGCGGCGGTCAGGCATCTGTCGAGGTACGGCCGGCAGTTGTGGACCGGGATCACGACGCTGACGTCAACCGCATCGTCGTCGCCGCCCGTTGTCGTCGTCACCACAGCCGCGCCCCTCAACCGTCACGTTCCGCTGCCATTTGATTTCAGTATGTGACCTCGGGCGTGCCCCGCGCGGCCGATCCGTCGTCTTCGTACCGGCCCATTTCCCGTCCCCACGCAAACTCCGGCATTCTTCGAAAGGGCTGGTAAATCCAGCGACTATCTACAATTTGTCACCGTCGAATCGCATTCGGTAAGGCTCTTTTCCACCCTGGTGGAGATATCCCGCCCCGCGGTATCAGTGGACTCCCCCCGCGCCCCGCAGGTGATCCGGACGAGAGGACCGCGCGTCTACACTCAGGCAACCTTGACCGGGAGAGGTGGCGGAAATGAGCGCTGGAATTCGCGGTGCGGAGGTTCGCGGGCGGGACGTGCCGGAGTCGGCCGTCCACGTCGCCGAACTCATCGTCTCCTCAGCGCGGCTGAGAGAGCTCCACGAGTGTTCGGCCCTGCTGCGCCGCACGCGACTGCGGGCGGGGGAGATCGTGGACGAGGCGCGGGCGATGCTCGCCGAGGCCGAGCGCCAGGGCGACCCCGAGCGGATCGTCGCGCTCGACGCGCAGCTCGGGCAGGCGCGGCAGGCGTACTACAAGGTGTTCAACGCCTACCTGACGATCTGCCGCCGCATCAACGAGGAGCGACAGGCCATCCTCCGGGCCCAGGCGGAACAGGGGCGACGGACAGGGTTGTCAGGCGCGGCCTGACGAACTATTGTCAGGTCATGCCTGACTGGAAAGACAGACTCCGCTGCTCGTTCTGCCACAAGAAGAGCTCGGACGTGCAGAAGCTCATCGCCGGACCGGGCGTACACATCTGCGACGAATGCGTCGGCCTGTGCCACGAGATCCTGGAGCAGGAGAAGCTCGCCTCGTCCACCGAACCCCGCCTGCCCATGTGGGAGACCATGACGGAGGAGCAGATCCTGGAGCACCTGCCCAAGATCGCCGCCGTGCAGGCGCAGATCGACGACAACCTGCACGACTGGGTGCGGCACCTGCGCACCAGGAACGTGAGCTGGGAGCGCATCGGCGCCTCGCTCGGCATGACCAGGCAGTCGGCCTGGGAACGCTTCAAGGAGCACCCCGTCAGCTGACCGTCCGCCCCCACGGCGGGTAAACCCCTGTGGCGCGTGAGACGTCCATTCCGCAAGGAGGCTCGTCATGCGCGTCCTTGCCGGCCTCGAAGCGTCCGATCTCGACGAGCTCCACCTGGAGCTGCTCCTGATCGTGGCGCTGCACGAAGAGGCAGAACGGTTGACCGTCGAATGAACGGCTCCAGCTCCCCGGCCGCTGCTCGGGGAGCTGGAGCCGCCCCGATAACATCCGTTCATGCTGCGCTGCGCCGTACTGGACGACTACCAAGGCGTCGCACTGGACCTGGCCGACTGGTCGGCGGTGCAGGCGACGAGCTTCACCCAGCACTTCACCACCCAGGACGACCTCGTCCAGGCGATCCACGAGCACGAGATCGTCGTCGTCATGCGCGAGCGGACCCCGTTCCCCGCCGACCTGTTCGCCAGGCTCCCCAACCTCCGGCTGCTCGTCACGTCGGGCATGCGCAACGCCGCCATCGACCTGGACGCGGCGCGCGGGCACGGCGTGACGGTCTGCGGCACGGCCGGCAGCTCCACCCCGCCGACCGAGCTGGCCTGGGCCCTGATCCTCGGCCTGGCCCGCCACCTGGTGACGGAGTCCACCGCGATGCGCCAGAACGGCCCCTGGCAGCAGACCATCGGCCTGGACCTGTGCGGCAACACCCTCGGCCTGCTCGGCCTGGGCAAGATCGGCTCCCAGATGGCCGAGATCGGCCGCGCCTTCGGCATGGACGTCGTCGCCTGGAGCCGGAACCTCACGAAGGACCGCACCGACCTGCTGGGCATCCGGCACGCCCCCACTTTGGAGGCGCTGCTCGCCGAGTCGGACATCGTCTCGGTCCACCTGGTGCTGGGCGAGCGCAGCCTCGGCCTGATCGGCGAGCGGGAGCTGTCGCTCATGCGACGCACCGCGTACCTGATCAACACGTCCAGGGCCGCGATCGTCGACCAGGCCGCGCTGGTCGAAGCGCTCCGGACGGGCGTCATCGCGGGCGCCGGGCTGGACGTCTTCGACTCGGAGCCCCTGCCGCCGGACCATCCGCTGCGGACGCTGCCCAACGTCCTGGCGACACCGCACCTCGGCTACGTCACGCACGCGAACTACCGGACGTACTACCAGGAAGCGGTCGAGGACATCCAGGACTTCCTCGCCGGGACGCCCATCCGCGTCCTCACCTGACCGGCCACCCTCACCCTCCCTTCGCCCGCGCGCGGAAGGCGGCCGTCTTGACGCGGTTCTGGCAGGCGGTCGAGCAGAAGCGGCGGGCGCCGTTGCGGGAGACGTCCACGTAGACGCGGTCGCAGTGCGGCGCCGTGCAGACGCCGAGCCGGTCGGCGAACTCGCCGCCCAGGACGATCGCCAGGCCGGTGGCGCAGCTCGCCGCCCAGTCGCCGGACATCGTGCCGCCCGTGCCGTGGAAGTGCAGGTGCCACGGCTCGCCGCCGTGCCGCGAGAGCATCGGACGGGCGCGCGACTCGTCCAGGAGGCGGTTGACCTGGTGGGCCGCCGCGTCGAGGTCCTGCGAGGCGACGGCCTCGAAGACGACGCGCAGGTGCGCGGCGAGGTCGGCCAGCTCGGCGGCCTCCGCCCCGGTGACCTCGCGGTGCTCTGGATAGCCGCCGCGCAGGCCCTGCGCGGCGGCGACGACGAGGTCCTGCGGCTGCGGGAAGGCGCGGCCTCGCCGCTCGCCGGGGGTGAGCTCGTTGACCAGGCCCACCGCCACCCTGACGATACTGTCCGTGTGACTGTTGAAATCCAATTGACCAGTTACACCCTTGTGCTCTAGCTTGTGACTGACGAAAGTTTAGACGACGGTCACAAGGAGATGGTTGTGCTCACCCACGATGCCGCACAGGAGTGGATCGCGCGATGGGACCGGCAGCAGGAGGGCTACCTGCCCGACCGGGAGGAGCGCTTCACCGCGCTGATCGACGCCGTCGAGGCGCTGGACCGTCCCGACCCGCTGGTCATCGACCTCGGCTGCGGGCCCGGATCACTCTCCGCCCGGCTCCTGGAGCGGCTGCCCGAGGCCACGGTGATCCCGGTCGACGCCGACCCGCTGCTGATCGGGCTCGGCCAGGCCGCCTACCCGCGGCTCGACTTCGTCTCCGCCGACCTGCGCACGCCCGGCTGGACGAAGGCGCTGGAGCTGGAGCGTCCGGCTGACGCCGCGGTGAGTACCACCGCGCTGCACTGGATCTCCGAGCCGGACCTCAAGGTCGTGTACGCGGAGGTGGCCACGGTGCTGCGCCCCGGCGGGCTGCTGCTCAACGGCGACCACCTCGACAGCGACCAGACCACCCCGGTCCTCGCCCACCTCGAACGCGCCCTGCACGCGCGCGAGACGGAGCGGATGTTCGCCGGAAACCCGCCGGAGGACTGGCGGCAGTGGTGGGACGCCATCACCGCCGACCCCGACTTCGCCGAGCTCGACGCCGCCCGCACCACGGCGGGCGCCGACCACCACGGCTCGGAGTCGAACCTGCTGTCCATGCACGTCAACGCGCTCCGCGAGGCGGGCTTCAGTGAGGTCGGCACCCTCTGGCAGCACGGCAACAACCGCCTGCTCTGCGCCGTCCGCTAGCGGCCTGCGGCGCGACCCGCCGGTCCCGGTCAGGCGTAGTAGCCCTCCACCGGGACGCGGGCCTCGTCGAACAGTGCCGGGCCCTCCTGGCGGACCGCGCCGTGGGCGCCGGGCGGCTTGAGCGTGCCGAGCTGGTCCGTGGAGAGCGCGAACACGACCCGTCCCAGGCCGGACCGTTCGATGGCGCCCGTGCACATGCCGCAGGGCTGGCAGCTCGTGTACATGGTGGTGGCGGCGGCGGTGGCGGGGTCGAGCTCCTTCGCCGCCCACCTGGCCAGTTTCAGCTCGGGATGCGCGGTGATGTCGGCGTCCGAAACGGTGGTGTTGTGGTCTTCCGCGAGGACGTCGCCGCCGGGGCCGACCAGCAGCGAGCCGAACGGCGGGTTCCCGCCCTTCCGCGCCGTGGCGGCGAGCTCGATGGCTCGTCGGAGGAAGGTCTCGTCGTCGGGTGTCACGGTTGCTCCGTTCGTGGCTGATGGGCGGAAAGGTCCCAGCGGGCGGCCAGGGTGGCGAGCGCCTGCCACGCCACCTCCGGATGATGCGTCTCGCGCGGGTCGCCGCCGAAGGGGTCGAGCAGGACGGTCTCGGAGCCGAGCAGGCGGAGCTGTTCGAGGTCGTCCAGGACCTGGTCGATCGAGCCGACACCGGCACGCCGCTCCGGGTCGTCGATCGGCGCGTCCGTCAGGCGCAGCATGATGCGCGGGGTGAACGCGGGCACCGGACGCCCCAGCTCGTCGGCGACGACCTTCAGCCGTTCCGCCTTCTCACGCAGCCAGGGCAGGGTGGCCCGCAGCGGATGCCACGCGTCGCCGAGCCGCACGGCCCGGCGCAGCCCGGCGTCGCTGTTGCCGCCGATCCAGATCGGGATGCGTCCGCACCGGTAGTCGTCGTCGTCCTCCCAGGCGGTGCGGACGTCGCGCAGGTAGTCGTCCGTCAGCTTCCCGCGCCGGTGGAACGGGACGCCGAGCGCGTCGAACTCCTGCCGCGCCCAGCCCACGCCCACGCCCAGGACCAGCCGTCCCCCGCTGAGCTGCTGCAGGTTGGCGGCCATGCGGGCGACGAGCAGCGGATGCCGGTACGGCATGATGAGCACCGTCGTCCCGAGCTGGACCCGTTCGGTGATCCCGGCCAGCCAGGACAGCGTGGTGAACGGCTCGTAGAACGGCGCCGGGTACTGCGCGGCGACGTCCGGCGTGATCACGACGTGGTCGGAGACCATCAGCATGTCGTAGCCGAGAGCCTCGACCGTACGCGCCCATCGGCGCAGCACGTCCGGGCCGGTACCGGGTCCGAAATTCGGGACATTAACCCCTATACGCACCGGATCAGGCTATCGAGCCGCCGCCTGGGACTGGAAGAGACTATTCCTGGCCTATGTCGGTATTGGCCGTTAATCTACCGGTATCTTGGCCCGGTGACCGAGAGTCTTGACGCCACCGACTGGTCCATCCTCGCCGAACTCCAGCGGGACGGCCGCGTCCCCCTCACCGAGCTCGGACGGCGCGTGAACCTCAGCGCGTCAGCGACGACCGAGCGGGTCAAACGGCTGGAGAGCACGGGCGTCATCACCGGCTACCGGGCCGACGTGGATCTGACGAAGGTGGGCTACGCGGTGCTGGCGGTGGTGCGCCTCAAGTACCCGGGAAACCAGCACCAGCCCCTGCACCGCCTGCTCGGCGAACGCCAGGAGATCCTGGAGTGCCTGCGGACGACCGGCGACGACTGCTACACGCTGAAGGTGGCCGCGACCTCCATGGCCCACCTGGAACAGCTGGTGGACGAACTCGCCCAGTTCGGCAGCACCACCACCAACCTCGTCTACAGCCACCCGCTCCCCTACCGCGGCCCCCAGCCCTCCGCCTGACCTACCCGCCGAGGATGGGGCTGCATGCACCTGATCGTCGCAGCGGGTTCAGAGAAGACCGGCGTCGCGGACCTTCATGGCGACGTGGACGCGGTTGTCGGTGCCCAGCTTGGCGAAGATGCGGGTGACGTTCGCCTTCACGGTGGCGACGCTCATGAAGAGCCGCTCGGCGATCTCGGCGTTCGAACTGCCCCTGGCCACCTCGATCGCGACCTCGCGCTCGCGTTCGGTGAGCCTGGCCAGCTCCCGCTGCGCCTCCGGGCGGCGCGGATCGTGCCTGCCGGTGGCCGCGGCGATCACCTGGTTGGCGACGCTCGGCGACAGCACCGGCTCGCCGTTCGCGACCGCGCGGACCGCCTCGATCATCTTCGGCGGCGGCGTGTCCTTCAGCAGGAAGCCGGCGGCGCCGAGCTGCAGCGCCCGGAGCACCATGTCGTCGGCGTCGAAGGTGGTGAGGACGAGGATCCGGGGAGGGGCCGGCTGGGCCAGCAGCAGCTCGGTGGTGGTCAGCCCGTCCTGGACGGGCATCCGGATGTCCATCAGCACGACGTCGGGCCTGAGGTCGCGGACCACGTCCATGGCCTGCCGGCCGTCCGCGGCCTCGCCGGCGAGCTCCAGGTCGGGCTCGCCGCCGAGGATGAGGCGCAGGCCGGTACGCACCATCGGGTCGTCGTCGACGATCACCACTCGGGTCACAGGGTCAAGCCTCCCATGGCAGCCGAGCGTCGAGGACAAATCGCCCGTGCCGGATGGCGTGGCTGATGGTGCCGCCGGCCATCCGGGTCCGCTCGGCCAGGCCGACCAGGCCCAGCCGCCCGCCGGGGCCCGGAGACGTCCCGAGCTCAACCGGGTTGCTCACCCGGATCCGCAGGCCGTCGCCCGGACGCCCGCCGAGCTCGGCCGTCACCTGGCTGCCCGGCGCGTGCTTGCGCGCGTTCGTCAGGGCCTCCTGCACGATCCGGTACGCGTGCCGGCCGGTCTGCGGGGGCAGCAGCTCCCGGTCGTCGATGGTGTCGTCCACCTCGACCCGCTGGCCCGCGGTGCGTACCTCGTCGAACAGCGCGTCCACGTGCGCCAGGGTCGGCTGCGGGGCCTCCAGGCCGCCGTCTCGCCGCAGCGTGCCGAGCACGGCGCGCAGTTCGTTCAGCGACTGGTGCGCGTTCTCCTGGATGGCCAGCGCCGCCTCACGCGTCTCCTCGGCGGTCAGGTTCGTCCGGTATGCCAGACCGCCGGCGAGCATCGACAGCAGCGAGATCCGGTGAGCCAGGACGTCGTGCATCTCGTGGGCGATCTTGGCCCGTTCCTCCAGCTTGGCCTGCTCGATCCGCTGCACCTGCGCGCGCTCCTGGGCCAGTGCCGCGTCCCGCCGTGAGGCGGCCAGTTCACGGTCCCTGTGCAGGTAGAGACTGAAGGCGGTCAGCCCGCCGAGGACCGCGGTTCCCATCGCCGTGCTGATGAAGGCCTGCTGGCTGATGCCGTACGAGAAGCAACGCGCGAGCAGGCACAGCCAGGACGCCACCACAACCGGGAGGAACTGACGCAACGGACGATGCTTCCCCAAGGACACGAACGCGACCGCCGCGGGGCCGGTCGCCGTTTCGGAGAACACGGTCAGCAGCGCGGTCGCCAGCGCGATCGACCGCGGCCAGCGGCGTCGCCAGTGCATCAGAACCAGCCCGATCACGCCGAGGGCGATGTCGGTCAGCGCCGGCGCCAGCCGGTCATGGTTCCGGGAGACGACCACGCCCCACATGAGCCCGTAGAACAGCATCGGCGGCCCGGCGAACAGGTAGCGCAGCACGATGCCGCGCCGGTTCAGGGGCTGCTGATCTTCCGTGCGGTCGTCCACGGCCCACAGCTTAGAGACCGGCGGGGACGATCATTTAGCGACCTGGGTCGACATCAGCGGTCCGCAGGTCTACAACCGGGACGACGGAGATCCTTCCCCATGGGTGACCTCGATCTTGCCGGGCCGGATCGATGCGGTCCTCCCTATCGGCGACCGCGGAAGGTCCGCCGGAGGTCGTCAACCCATTCGTCGGGAATCTCCCAGGGGATGAAGTGTCCGCCGTGGTTGTGGACGTTGAGGTTGACGTGGTTGTACCAAGCGGCGCGGTCGCCGTCGAGGAAGCTCTGAACGCGCTGGTCGGTACTGACGCCGGGCGGGTTCTCGTAGCCGACGAAGGTGATGCCGGTCGGCGCCTCGACAGCAGGCTGCCGGTCGTGGGACGGGGCCCACGGGTATCGGTTGTTGTTCGCGTAGGTGCGTATCGAGGTGCCGATCGAGTTGGTGGCCCAGAAGATCATGGCGTGGGTGAGCAGGTCGTCCTTGGTGAAGACGGTCTCGATGTCGCCGCCGTTGTCGCTCCAGCTCACCCAGCGTCCGAGAATCCAGGCGAGCATCCCGGCGGGCGAGTCGGACAGCCCGTAGGCGAGCGTGCTCGAGTCGAGCACGTGCGCGGCGAGATGGACGGCGAACCGCTTGTCCAACGCGACGATCCGGGCGTGGACGTCGGCGGGCAGGCCGTCGGGGATCGGCCGGCCACCACTGAGGTCCCAGGCCCGGTCACCGTTGAACAGGGTGAGCTTCTGGCCGGAGCCGATGTGGATCGCGTACAGCTCGTCGGCGTACTTGTGCCCGAGCTGGCCGGTGACCAGGGCTCCGACGTCGCAGCCGGCGGCGGCGTACCTGTCGTAGCCGAGGGTGCCCGTCATGAGGGTGTGCCAGAGATCGGCGACCTTCCAGAAATTCATGTCCGGGTTGTTCGGCAGCGGGGCGGAGAACCCGAAACCGGGAAACGAAGGGACGATCACGTCGAACGCCTCGGCCGGGTCGCCGCCGTGCGCGCCCGGGTCGGCCAGCGGATCGACCACCTTGGACCAGTGCCAGAACGTCCAGGGCCAACCGTGCGTGAGGATCAACGGTGTCGGCGCAGGGCCGACTCCGGGCTTGCGCATGAAGTGCACCGGCACGCCCTCGACCTCGACGCGGTAGTGCTCGTACGCGTTGATCGCGGCCTCGGCCTTGCGCCAGTCGTAGCCGGTACGCCAGTAGTCGACGAGTTCCTGTAGGTAGGCGCGGTTCACGCCGTAGTACCAGTCCTCGTTGCCCGCGTCGTCCGGCCAGCGAGTCAGCTCCAGGCGCTGCTGGAGGTCGGCGAGCACGTCGTCGGGGACGTGGATCGGCGCCGGCTCCAACGGGAACGGCCGGGCCTCGGCACCGGTTTCGTGGCTCATCGTCATCTCCTACGGACCCGTTGCCCAGGCGACAGCCCGGAACTTCGAGGCCCGGGCAGGCGCAAAAGTGTCAGACGATGAATATCAGACCTATCGCGCGGATCTCGGCCTGGCCCATGCGGCTGCCGAGAAGGGCGTCAAACGCCCGCCGACAGGCGCGACCGCGGGCCCCGTCGGGCGCGGGGTTAGCCTGGAAAGGTGAGCATTACCGCTGGTAGTTACACGTTGGGACCCGAGTCCGGCCGGCTCCTGGTCCACACGACGCGTACCGGGCTCGGCGCGAAGGCCGGCCATGATCTCACCATCGAGGTCACCCGCTGGCGCGGCGATGCCATGGTCGACACCGTCAACGCGGCCAACTCCTCGGTGAGCGTCGAGATCGACGCCGAGTCGTTCGAAGTCCGGGAAGGAACCGGAGGCGTCAAGCCGCTCACGGACTCCGATCGTGAGGAGATCGGAAAGACCCTTCGAACGAAGATTCTGCACACCGACCGTTACTCAACGATCACGTTCCGGTCGACACGGGTTGATGGGACCGCGGAGTCGTTCCACGCCGAGGGCGACCTCACCATCGTCGGTGTCACCCGGCCCGTCACGGTGCAGGGAGTGCTGACCGACGGCCGCGTCCAGGGCTCGGCGGTCATCGTGCAGTCCCGATGGGGGATTCGGCCCTACTCGGCGTTCTTCGGCGCGCTCAAAGTGAGCGACGAAGTCGAGCTGCGGTTCGACCTCGGCCTCGCACCGAGGCAGTGACCCCGACCACGCGAAGCCCGGTCCACAGGCACTTCCGAGAAAGCGGACTCGAGCGCGTGGTCACGGCCCGCGTCCCGGCAACTCACCGACGCTTTCCTCACCGTGCTCATGGACGGGCTCCGCCCGCGACCACCCGCTTAGAAGATCAGACAGTCCGACTGCTGCAGCGGGCGGGGTGCATAGCGATCATGCCCTTCCCTTGGCAGCGCACCAGCCGGCCCACGTGGTGGCGCCCTTGCCCAGCTGCTTGTTGTAGAAGGAGGTCCAGGAGTTCTCGCTCGGGCCGGGCGCGGTGGGAGCGGCTTTGAAGAGCGGGTAGGCGGCGTCGACCTCCGCGCGCAGCCACGGCTCAATGTCCTGGTAGGACTGCAGCGACCAGCTGCGGGCGTGATAGGTGAGCTGCCCGCGGACGTCGGTCTCCGGCAGGCACATGAACGGCGCCCACGGACTCGTCCTGGCCCAGCTGATCTTGGTCTTCATCGCACCCTTGGGGACGGTGCCCGCAATCGTGCGAGCCGCGACCTCGCGGGCGTCGACGGAGAAGTCGAACATCTCCTGGGCCGCGTAGACGCCGTTCACCAGGCCGAACGGCTCGCCCAACGTGAGCCTGAAGTCCGCGCGAACCGGGATGTCGCTGGTCCACACGGTCTCGTCGTGCATCTCCCGCAGGGGCGGGCCGACGTAGGAAGAGGTGACGTTGAACGGGCCGAAGTTCACCGCGTCGTTGTTGATGGGGACGACGGGGTAGGTCTGGAGGTCGATCGGGTTCTTCCATTCCCGCAGGATTCTCGTGGGGTCGACGGGGTCGGTGTAGAAGACGATCTCGCGGGAGAGCTGGTAGAGCTGCGTGGTGCCGGGTACCCGGTACAGCCGCCGGATGTTGTAGCCCTCGATGTTGAACAGCTTCTGGCCGTGGCGCAGTTGCGGGTCGTAGGCGTTGCCCTCGATGTTGGCGTAAACGGCTCCCGAGATCCGGAAGACCATGTCCCGCCCGTCCGGACGCCCATTGGTCTGTAATGACAGGAGCCCGCTTTTGTCGGTAACCGTTCGGTAAACCGGCCCCGGATATGTCGGATCATCCGTCTCCTCGCCCACCGCCGTGCCGGGGACGGCGACGCACACCAACAGCGCGGTGAGGGCTGCGGACAAGGTCAAACCACGACGTTTGAACATGAATGCTCCTGCGATACTGAGGGGCGACAGGGACCATTCTGATCATTTCAGCTGCCGAGACCCAGCCTCAACCAGGCCCGGCGTGAACGAATTGGAGGGCGTGGGCGCCGCCGCCTGCTGGCACCACCCTCGTTCGTGATCCTTCTGCGCTTCCCGGCGACAGGGAATCTTGCGACAATTCCGCGACAGAACACGCAGGTACAGGAGGCCGGGTGTCGAACAGCGTGCTGACCCACGCATTCCACGTGGACGTCGCCCCGGAGAAGGTGTTCGAGCACCTCACGACTCCGGAGAGCTACATCGGCCTGTCCCCCCTCGTGGTCGCCGTCAGCGATGTGGACCGCTCGGAGCCTGGCGTGATCCGGTACACAGCCGTCGAGCGCTTCCGGTTCCTCCGGATCTTCACGCACGACAACCCGATCAAAGTGGCCCTCCACACCGACGGCCTGTCCGTCCACGGCGAGGTGCGAAGCCCGGGACGCATCCACCTGGCCTACCGCTTCGACCTCGAGCCGGACGGCGCCGGCACACGGGTGAGCGACCGACTCGACCTGACGGCCCCACGGCTCCTGGTCGGGTTCGCCGCAGGCCAGGCGCGCAATGTCCAGCTCGCTCGCGCTCGGATCCTGGCAGAACGGTTGTCCACCACCCAGCGACGGACCTGACCGCGATGGGCGTCGAGCCAGCCGACCGGAAGAACGGCCGCGGCCTACCTTCGCGTGGTCGCGGCCGAATCCGCCTGAGCCCTCCCTTGCCCACCTCCCCTTGACGGGTTAACGTCCTCGGTAAGCGCTTTCCGCCACTGGAGGCAGTGTGCCATCTCCCCTGCGCGTCGCCATTGTCGGCGGCGGACAGATCGCCCGCACCGCCCACATGCCCGCCTTCCGCCAGCTGCCCGGCCAGGTGGAGGTGGTGGCCGTGGTCGACGCCACGGCCGAGCTCGCCGCCGCGTTCGCGGAGAGCTGGGGCCTGCCCTACCACTCGGCCGACCTGGAGGGGACGCTGGCCGCGGTCAAGCCGGATCTCGTGGCGATCGCCAGCCCGCCGGCGCTGCACGCCACGCAGGTGGCGGCGGCGCTGCGGAGCGGGGCGTGGGTGTGGTGCGAGAAGCCGCCGTGCCTGTCGCTGGCCGAGTACGACGCGATGATCGCGGGCGAGCAGGACGGCGGGCCGTACGCGGCGATCGTCTTCCAGCAGCGCTTCGGCTCGGCGGCGCGGCACGCGCGGCAGCTGATCTCCACGGGGGCGCTCGGTACGCCGTACGTGGCCCACTGCCAGACGACCTGGTACCGCGACCCGGACTACTACGCGGTGCCCTGGCGCGGCAAGTGGGCCACCGAGGGCGGCGGGCCGGCCATGGGGCTCGGCATCCACCAGATGGACCTGATGCTGGAGCTCTTGGGCGAGTGGACCGAGGTGCGCGCGATGGCGGGCAGGCTCGCGCGCGACATCGAGACCGACGACGTGACCACGGCGCTGGTGCGCTTCGCGAGCGGGGCGATGGCCACCGTGGTCAACACCTCGCTGGCGCCGCGCCAGGTCAGCCACATCCGCATCGACCTGGCCGACGGCACGCTGGAGCTGTCACACCTGTACGGCTACGCCAACGCGGACTGGACGTTCACCCCGGCGCCGCACGCGAGCGAGAAGGCGTGGGACCCACCGGCCGAGGACGTGCCCAGCTCACACCTGACACAGCTGCGCGGGCTGGTGGCGGACCTGCGGGCCGGGCGGCGGCCGCGGGCGAGCGGACAGGACAGCCGCCGGTCGCTGGAGCTGATCACCGCGATGTACAAGGCGGCGCTGACCGGTCAGAGCGTGCGGGCCGGTGAGATCGGCCCGGGCGACCCCTTCTACGAGAGCATGCACGGAGGCCGCAGTGATCTCCTTTGACCGGTACGGCGTCGAGCTGCTGCGCTACGTCGACGAGCCGGACCCCGAGCCCACCGAGTCGCCCAAACCGTACATCCACCCGCTGCGGACGCTGGCTGGGGACGTGGTGACGGTCTACCGGCCACACGACCACCGCTGGCACAAGGGGCTGCAGATGACCGCCTCGCACGTGTCGGGGCAGAACTTCTGGGGCGGCGGCACCTACGTGCACGGGCAGGGGTACGTGCAGCTCGACAACAACGGCACGATGCGCCACGACAGCCTGTCGGTGCGCTCCGACGGGCTGCGCGGCACACTGACCTGGCGCAGCTCCGGCGGCGAGGAGTGGGTGCGGGAGGTGCGGGAGATCACCGTGCGCGCGGTCGACCCGGAGAACGGTTCGTGGGAGCTGCACTGGCACACCGCGCTGACCGGCCTGCGGGAGGAGCCGCTGGCCTTCGGCAGCCCGACCACGCACGGACGCCCGCTGGCCGGGTACAGCGGGCTGTTCTGGCGCGGGCCGCGCTCGTTCACCGGGGGCGAGATCCTGGCGCCCGATGGGCACGGCGGTGAGGGTCTGATGGGTGCCAAGGCGCGGTGGCTGGCCTTCCACGGCAGGCACGACGAGGTGGACCGCGATTCGACGCTGGTGTTCGTGCCCACGGAGGACTGCGACTGGTTCGTCCGCAGCAGCCAGTTCGCCGCGGTGAACCCGTCGTGGGCCTTCCACCGGGAGTTCACCCTCGGCCGTGGGGAGAGCGTGTCGCGCAGCTACCGGATCGTCATCGCCACCGGAGCCTGGGGACCCGACCGGATCGAGAAATACCTGGGCGGCGCCTGAACCGTCGCCGGTCTTCTGTGGTGCGGTGCTGTCTGCCGGCGGCGCCTCGTCCGCTGATCTTTCTGTCAGGACCTCTGGAGCGGCCACACATTCCGTCGGCGTAGATGATCCGTTACAGTGTGCGAGCGTTTGCTGTAGATCATGGAGGAGACATCGCCGCCAACGATCTGGCTCCTGCGGGGGCACTGCGCTTCAACCCGGAGATCTGGATCAGCGCGGGGAAGGGCGTCCGGGAGACCGCTGATGATCTGGCCCGGGGCGTGGACGCGTTCTGCCGGGCGATGGATGAGCGGCCCTTCGGCCAGGACGATCTGGGCCGGGGGCTGTACGAGGGCGACCCCGAGGCGGGCATACCGGGGTTCGCCCGACTCCGTGACGACCTGCTGAAAGACCTGGTCGTGGCGGTGAACCTGCTACGCGGGATGGCAGCCGGGCTGGTCGTCACCGGGGGCAGCTATGCCACAGCCGAGGAGGCGAACACCGGGATCCCGTGCGCGCAGCCGTGCCCGGGATGGCTGAAGGATCCGGAGGAGTACAAGCCCGAGCTGGGCCCGGGCGGCCTGCCGACGACCACGCCACCGCCTGGCTTCGTGAGCCAGGCGATCTGGTTCCTCGAGTCCGTAGGATTCGGGGCCCCGTGGCCGGATGGCGATCTCGACGGCGTGGCACGGCTGCGGGATGCCGCGATGGCGCTGGGACGCGTGGTCGGCGACGTTCAGAAGCAGATCGGCGGACAGGCCGGGCGGGCGGCCGGGGCCGGGTCCGGGCAGGCCGGGCCGACCACGGCCGCGTTCGGACGGGCCGCGCAGGTGGTGCACGGCGAGAAGGGGCAGCTGGCGGACCTGCAGCGGCGGTGCGAGCATCTCGCCGACTGCGGCCAGATCGCCTATGACGCGATCGGCAAGGCCAGATCGCGATTCATGGCATCCGCGGCGTTCGTGCTGACCCTGATGCTCCTCGCAAAGCTCCTGGCCCCCCGGCTCGGCCCGCTCCTCGAAGTCGTGGTGAAGAGGCTGCTCCGCGCGGAGGGCCTGGCACTGCGGATCATCTTGCTGATCATCCGTCAGGCCGCGCTGGGCGCGATGTTGTCCGGCGGACTGAACGCGATCGATCAGTTGTTCACCACCGGCGCCATCGATGGGGCGGAGCTGGTTCGGAGTATGTCTCACGGAGCGCTCGCCGGCGGGTTGATGGCCGGTGCGCACGCCGCGCTGCCCGCGTTCCTGCGCCGAGGCGGACCCGCGCTCACCGGCCTGGCCGAGGCCATGGAGTCGGCCACATGGGAGCGGGCGTTCTCCCGGATCCTGGTCGGCGGGGCGGTGAGCTCAACCGTGCTGGCGACCGCGGGATGGGCCAGCGGCGCCGGCTGGGATTGGAAGCACGCCGCTGAGATGGGCTTCGGCATGGCCGTTCTCAGCACCGGCGCGGCACTCGCCTCCCGAAGCTGGCCTGCCCCAGGCTATGCGAGCCTGAAGGGCAAAGCCTGGAAGCAGAGTCCGGCCAAGCGGTGGCATGACGTCAAGTGGGCCTTTGGGATTCTCACGGTCACCGCTCCTGCGATCGCGGTCTTCGCGCTCGCAAAGTTTGCCGAGGACAGAAGGAATCCCTTCTTCTTGCAGAAACGGGTCGGCCAGTTCGGCTACGAGTTCGACATGGCCAAGGGCCGTTCGATGAAGACGACCAGCGGTAACGACAGCAGCAACGGCGCATCGGATTCGCGACGTACGAAGGTCGGCAAGGTCTGGGCGAAGACCAGTCTCGACGAGTTCGTCCAACTGGCTTACAACGTCATCTACAAGGGCGACATGTCGGTCATCAACGACCGACCGCTGTTGAATCCCGACAGACAGCGAACAATAACGGCCCTCGGCCCCAAGCTGGGCCCGGTCTGGGACGAAAAGGATCTGTCTGGAAAGCCCGGGCTGTTCGGTCGGTTCCCCAACAAGATCATCGAGCTCCATCTCACGCCCAAGACAAACGCCTACGACGTTCAACGAGGCCACCAGGGCATCTGGCATGACAAATCCGCGAGCCTGGATATGGACAAGAAGATCCTCTGGGAGTTCATCTCCACTTACTGGAAGCGCATTTCCTAGCCTCGATCCTTCGCGCGCCCAGCAGAACAGGGAGGTGAAGCCGTGACCTAGCGGCGGATCTCGTCGTCGCTTGCCGGTGTGAGTCCGGTCCGGGTAGCTGCCAGGTTTCCCTTCGGTCTCACTGGATGGCGCCGGAGGCTGTGAGGAGATCCTGGTACCAGGTGGCGTACGGGTGGTTGGTCGCCGGATAGTCGGCCAGCGGGGTCGTCGCGTTGCCCACCGAGTCGAAGTCCCAGCCGCGCACGAGCCGTCCCGCCTGCCGTGCCGCGGTGATGAACGAGGACTCGCCGGCGGGCGCCGCGTAGAACAGCGCGCCCTGCTGGAGCTCCGCGCTGTCGCCCTGCTGGAACTCGTCGAAGGCGGCCTGCTGGTAGCGGATGCGGTCGCCGGTGTACCTGTCGGTGTCCATCCGCAGGGTCTGGGACGGGGTCGGGCCGTCGGCGCCGTTCCACACATGCACGCGCGACGTGCCGCTGGTCGAGGTGGTCTTGTCGTAGCCGGCGTCGGAGGTCTTGGCGTTGCCGCTCCACGAGACCGTCATCGCGCCGACGTTGAGCGCGCCGTCCCAGTCCCAGTTCTGATTGCTGCTCTGGCTGCGGTGTATCTCGCGTAACTGAGTGCCTGCCGCGTCGGTGAACCTGACAGTCGGCAGGACGCCGTTGTCGTACTGTCGGGCGGGCGACCAGGTGATCTCGCCGTCGGCGCCGAAGTGGCCGACGCGGTACCACAGCGTGGTCGCGTTCTCGGACTGGTGGACCTCGACCAGGTCGCCGTTGTCGTTCAGGGCGACGGCCGGCGTCACGCCGGTGTCGTACTTGCCATGGCGTAGCCAGGACACGCGGCCGTCGGCTCCGTACGCGCCGGTCCAGTACCAGAGCGTGCCCGCGCCCGAGTCATGCACTTCGACAACCTGGCCGCGGCCGTTGATCGCGACGGCCGGGTGGTAGCCCACGTCGCGTTTGTACTGGGTGCGGGTCTTGCCGTCGCCGGAGATCAGAGGGAGCACCCGGCCGCGCAACGTCTCCACCGTCGGTGGGCTCGCCGGGTAGTCCTTGGCCCAGAACAACCGGGAGCCGAAGACAGAAACGAGCTCCTGGTTGAGCGCGGCCAGGTTGCCCGCGGCGTACGAGGTGTTGTCCGTCAGGTCGTCTTTGATGTCGAGCGCGACGACGATCGGTGCGGCGGTGGGATGCTGCGCGGACCAGGTGTTGATCACGTTGAGCCAGTCGCGCAGCAGGTTCGACGCGGGGTTTCCGGCGTGGTCGACAAGGTTGCCGGGAGAGTCGTGGCCGATGGAGTAGTCGTGCGAGGTGGCGTAACCGTTGTCGTGTATGTCGAGTTCGATGAAGCGAATGCCGTGGTCGAGTTGGTAGGCGATCGAGTTCTTGGCGCCGTCGACGTTGCCCGAGTAGCTGTTGTGCGTGGCGCGGAAGATCGCCGAGGGTAACGGTGGATCCGCTACCGCTTCGGCGGGCCCACCGATCAGCGTGGACGCGGCGACGGCCAGCGCGGCCAGGACGGTTCTTGATCGCGACATTCTTCGATCCTCACGTCGGGGGATCCTTCCAGAGAATACGATCACGTGCTTCCGGCCAACCCCCGCAAGGCCGATTCGACTCCCCGTAGCAGCAGAGCGTTCAGGTCGTGCGAGAAGAACCGGGAGGGGCGCGTCCGGACCAGGCGCCTTCGAGTAGTACCTGAATCATCGGGTGCGGCGGCGAACTTGATCTGCTGCTTGTCGGGCAGGCTTAGCCTGCCCGACAGGAGAGATGAGAGCGTCCCGCTCCACCGCCGTCACGCCGCTTTCATCGACCAGGCTCCTCGTGGTCGCCGGCGTTCTCCGCCCGGGCCGGTAGGAGTAGGGCGGTGACGACCACAGCAACGGACAGCACCGCGCCGATGATGAAGGCCAGCCGCATGCCGTCGAGGCTGGCGAGCGCCTCGGTGACTCCCGCCGCTTTCAGGGCATCGGCCCGCGCGCTCATCACGGTGATCACGAGCGCGGTACCGAAGGCCGCGGCGACCTGCTGCAGCGTGCTCAGGATGGAGCTGCCGTGGGAGTAGAGCGACGGTGGAACCGCTCCGAGCCCGAGGGTGAACACCGGGGTGAAGGTCGCGGCCAGACTCACCATCAGCAGCGCGTGCAGACCGAGGAGCTGCCAGAACGGCATGGTCATCGTGACCTGGGTGAAGCCGGCGAGCGCGAGCGTGATTCCGATCGCGCCGGGGATGACCAGAACCCGGCCGCCGAACTGGTCGAACAGGCGGCCGACGGTCGGCCCGAGCAGCCCCATCGCAAGGCCGCCCGGCATCACGAGAAGTCCGCTCTGCAGCACACTGAGCCCGCGGAGGTTCTGCAGGTACAGCGGCAGCAAGATCATCGAGCCGAGCATCGCCATGAAGGCCACCGACATCAGGATCAGCGCGACCGTGTAGGTGCGGTGACGCAGGGTACGCAGGTCCAACAGCGGCACGCCGCGCTTCTGCAACGACAGCTGACGGACGACGAAGCCGGCGATGGCGACCAGGCCGACCGCCGCGATCGCGGCCGCAACGCGGACGTCACCACCCTCGAACCGGCTGAGCCCGTAGACCAGGCCGCCGAAGCCGGCAGCCGCGGTCACCACACTCAACCAGTCGATGGTGCTGAACTGGGGCTCTCCGACGTTCTTGAGCTGCTTCAGGCCACGCCATGTGATCACGGCGGCGATGGGGAGCACCACGGCGAACAGCAGCCGCCAGGACCCGAATTGGAGGATCACCCCCGAGACCGCCGGGCCCATTGCGGGCGCGACCGAGATGGCCAGGGTGACGTTGCCCATCACCCGGCCCCGGTCTGCCTCGGGCACCACCTGCATCAGTGTGGTCATCAGCAGCGGCATCATCACGGCCGTCCCGGACGCCTGGACGATGCGGGCGCCCAGCAGCACCTCGAAAGACGGCGCGACGGCGGCCAACGCCGTACCGAGCAGGAACAAACCCATCGCGGTGGTGTACGCGCGGCGGGTGGACACCCGCTGCAGGAACCACCCCGTGATCGGGATGACAGCGGCCATGGTCAGCATGAAGGCGGTCGAGAGCCACTGTGCGGTCTGCTCGGTGATGTGCAGCGCGCCCATCAGCCGCGGGATCGCATTGATCATGATCGTCTCGTTGAGGATGACCACGAATGTGGCGAGCACCAGCAGCCGGATCACGGCCGGGGTGCGACCTGAAACGGCGGTCGCGGATGTGGCAGGTGAGTCGAGCTGTGGGCTGGACACGGCACCTCGATCGGGGTTGTCGGACATGATGTGGTCATGGCTGGCGTCGCAGCCTTGGGTCTCACAAGAAGTTGTGGTCATGCAAAGACTGACCGGCACCACCGACAAAACTCATCGCCCGCGCCCAGCTTTCCGGCAAACGGTGCGAAATGTCACCCGGTTTTCACCGGCGGCGGACGCTCTCCAGATCGCGCGAAGGAGCACCCGCATCGCTCCATGACCTGGGCGAACACCTCGCGCACCACACGCCCCGAGGGCTGCCACCGACAGCCCGGCGCGGCGGGCGGCCCTGATCGTGCCGAGCGCGAGCAGGTCGCTGTCGCAGAAGCCATGCTGCATCCTGAGGTCCGTCGACGGGTTCCCCGCCGCCGCTCCTTGCTACGCCGCTGGTCAGCCCATGCTTTTTGCGCCGTCCAGGGACTCACGGATGATGTCGGCGTGGCCGGCGTGCTGGGCGGTCTCGGCGATGATCTGCATCAGCACCAGGCGGGCCGACCATCGCGCGTCGGCCTCGAACCATGGGGCCTTCGGCAGCGGCTGGGTAGCGTCCAGGTCGGGCAGGGTGGCGACCAGCTCGTCGGTCCGGCGGGCCACCTCTGCGTAGTCGGTCAGCACGCCGGCCAGCGTCTCACCGGGCAGCAGCTGGAACGCATCGGCCCACTGGGCCTGGTCGGCTTCGGTCATGGTGGTGAAGTCGGGCATCGCCGACGGGCCGTTCAGGATGAAATCCGTCCAGTTCCGCTCGACCACGGTGACGTGCTTGATCAGGCCTCCTAGGCACAGCTCGCTGGCGGTGGTCCGCCGGCGGGCCTGCTCGTCGGTGAGATCGCGGGTGGTGAAGCGCAGGAAGTGCCGGTTCTTGGCCAGTATCGCCAGCAGGTCGGCGCGCTCGCCGGTGGCGCGGGGGGTCAGCTCATTGACGGTCATGGCCTCTGCCTTCGGTTGTTCCTGGTCCGTTCGATCACTGACCACGCTAGGAGCCATTACGGTCAGTTTCTGGCCTGAATGACGGCAGAATCCACAGCATGGCGAACACCAGCACCCGGACGCTGCGGCTGCTGTCTCTGCTTCAGACCCACCGGTACTGGCAGGGCACCGAACTCGCCGAGCGGCTGGGAGTCTCGGCCCGCACCCTGCGCCGCGACATCGACCGGCTGCGCGAACTGGGCTATCCGGTCGAGGCGCAGCGCGGCGTGGACGGCGGCTACCAGCTCGCCGCCGGTGCGACTCTGCCGCCGTTGGTGATCGACGACGAAGAGGCGGTCGCCTTGGCCCTGGGACTGCAGGCCGCCGCGCAGGGCGCGGTGGAGGGCCTCGCCGAGCCCTCGGTGCGGGTGCTGGCCAAGGTGGTGCAAGTGATGCCGACCCGGCTGCGGCGCCGGATCGACGCGCTGCGCGCGATGACCGTCCCCGCCGGCTGGGACGGCCCCGCCAGGGCGGGCGTCGACCCGGGCGTGCTCACCGCGGCCGCGCTGGCCTGCCGGGACAGCGAGCAGCTCCGCTTCTCCTACACCGCCGCCGACGGCCGGCACACCGACCGGCACACCGAACCGCATCGCCTGGTCCGTCTCGGCCGCCGGTGGTACCTGGTCGCCTACGACCTCACGCGGCACGACTGGCGCAGCTTCCGGGTCGACCGGCTCAGCGCACCACAGGCCACCGGCCACCGGTTCCGGCCCCGCGACCTGCCCGCCGCCGACGCCGCCGAATTCGTCCGCGCCAGCCTGGACAACCTGCCCCACCCGTACCGGGTGGAGGTCCTGGTCGACGCCCCGGCCGCGACCGTGCGCGAACGGATCGGCAGATGGAGCACGGTCGAGGAGGTCGACGCCGAGCACTGCCGGGTGCGCATGACCACCGACTCCCTGGACTGGGCGACCATGGCACTGGGCGTGCTCGGCGCTGATTTCCGCGTCCTCGACCCGCCCGAACTGCTCGACCAGATTCACAACTGGGGAGCTCGGTTCAACAGGGCCTGATCCAAACCAGGTGGTTACGGCGCAACCATCGGACGCCTTCAGCCTCTTCAAGCCCGGTCCCCATACCTGGGCCACGTCCCTGCTCCCTGCGGGCGTGCTCCGTCCACGTCGTCGCGGCCCGCCTCGGCGAATCACGCTCCGCGGCCACTCGCACGTCATTCACGAACAGGCGGCCACGACTACCGACTGCTGTCTGGGGACATGCGGGAGCCACCGTGTTGGCAAGATCTCGACGACCTGCTGCTCGGCCAGGCCGATGGCCGGTTCGGGGTCGGCCCAGGCTGCTGCTGGGAGACTACCCAGCAGCCCCCGGCAGCGATGATGGCGCGCTTCCCTGCCCTTCGCGCCTCTTGCGCATTGGTGACATATCAGCTCGAAACGGATCTTCCGCCAGAGAGATACAAGCTGGGGTTCCAGACTTGAGGTGATCAGCTCGTGCACGGGTTGGTTGCCGAACTGATCGTGTTGTCCTTCATCGAGTCCGGGACCACCGAGACCACCCGTATGCCCGGCCAGTCGGCGCCGATCACCAACTGGACCAGCGGACCATCCTTGGCCTTGCCCGGGGGCGGCGTGGCCATGTGGTACGGCTCGCTGCTGGTCGGCTTGATCTGGCCTGCTATCGGAGTGCGTTTGTCCTTGCTCAGCCGGGTCGCCACCTGATCGGCCGCCGTCGCGCCTTGCTCGGCGCGCTTGCCGTAGCGGATCTGGGTGACGGCGGCCTGGGGTGCGTTGCCGGTGGAGACCACGACGAAACCCTGAGTGGCCAGTTCGTCTGCCACCTGTTTCGCCATCCCCACCTTGCCGGAGCCGTTGAGCACCTGAAGCCGGATCTGATCGTGGGTCAGCGCGGGCGCCGTCGGCTTGGCCGTAGCGACGGCAGATGGGGACGTGGCCGAGACTTCCACGTCGGCGCGTAGCCGGGCGAAGAGATCATCTGCCGCCGGTTGGGCCAACTGGACGCGGTTCTTGTCCTCGGTGTAGGCGGTCACCGGCACAGTGATGCCTTTCAGTGCGCTCAGACTCATACCCTTGACGCTGCGGCCGATCTCCAGCATCTGGTCTAGACTCAGCTCCTTGTCCACCGTGATGGCCTTGACCGCGGCCTGGAGGAAGGCGTTCAGCTTGCCCGGATCGGTGAGCAAGCCGCCGTCGGTCGCCCTCTTGGCCACCTGAGTCAGGAAGATCTGCTGCCGCTTGATCCGGGACAGGTCGCTGCCGTCGCCGAGGGTGTATCGGGCACGCACGTACCCCAGGGCTTGCTCGCCGTTCACGACGTGCTTTCCAGCGCCCAGGACGAACTTCGCCTTGGGGTCGTTGACCGGCTTGGGCAGGCAGATGGGAATGCCATCAAGGGCGTCGATGATGGCCTTGAACCCGGTGAAGTCGACCTTGACGAAGTGGTCCAGGCGCAGCTTGGTCAGTGACTCCACCGTCCGCATACTGCATGCGACGCCACCGTCGCTGAAGGCGGAGTTGATCTGCCGCACTCCGGAGGCGATCGGACCGTTTCGACCATCGCAGACCGGGATAGTGACCATCAAGTCTCGGGGGAAGCTAATGATGGTGGCTTTGTCCCGGTCGGGCGAGATGTGCAGCAGCATCATCGTGTCGCTGCGTTCTCCTGCACCGACGGTGGTCGCGCCATACTTGTGGTTGTCACCGTCGCGCGAGTCGGAGCCGACCAGCAGCACGTTCAGCGCGCCTGTCTCCGGCGGCCTGTCCTTGCCCAACGCAGCGATGACGTCCTCGCGCCGCAGCCCCGACTCCAGCGCCCGATAGTAGAAGTAGGCCACCAGCACGGCCAGCATCACAATCACCGCGATGGCACTGGAGGCCCAGTACCCCCAGCGGATGCGCGACGCGGGCGCCACACTTCGTGTGCTGACCTTATCGTGGGCGCCACGCCCGCGTTCGCCCATTTTCCGCCCCATCGCACACAAAGATGATCAGATCGCCCGATACGTTAGCAACGCCATCGCACACTCGCGGCGTACTTCCTCATTTCGACAGATCATGCGGATTTTGCCCGGGTCATAGGTGGCGCACCGAGCTGCAAGACCAGGCCCGCGAGGTGGCCGGCGACAGGTGGAAGGACTCAGACCTGGTGCTCACCACGAGGTGTGGCACGCCAGTGGAATCGCGGAATCTCAACCGTGCCTTCGACGCACACTGCAAGAACGCGGGTGTCCCGCGCATCCGGGTCCACGACACCCGGCACACATACGCCTCACTTCTGGCCGCCCTCGACGCCCATCCTCGCGTGGCCATGCGCGTCCTCCGGCGCATGAACGTCTGCACCCAGATTCCCAGCCCCGAGACCCGCAAGGCTCTCGACAGCCTAAACACAAGCCTCGAAAGCGCGGGTTCCGGACCTTGATGCGATCGCGAAATGCAGGTAGCCCCTCAAGGTTTTCCTTGGGCCTTCTGCCCTCTTTGCTCGGGTTGCGGAAGAGGCTCAGCACGTAATTTGATCTTGAGATACCCGACAGGACCGTTTCTGCTCGAACCCACTCATCGTTCGGCGGGTCCGTTCGCCGTGCAGGTCGGTGACGTTCCTGCCGTTCAGGGCTGGTCCGCCTCGATCCGAACTCGTCCGTCCCGGTGGCTCCCAGAGCGGCCTCTCATAGGTGCCGACGACGTGGAGCCAGGACAAGGGCCAACAAACACGATCCAGTACCCCGATACTCGGTGGGCCGGAGCCGAGGAACGAAGCCCCGGACCTTCGATCGCCCCCGACCACGCACGGAGACCAGCCACAGCCAGGCGATCGATAGGGCAGTACTGCCTGCGGACCCCCTTGCACAACTGCCGACGGATTTCAGCGGGCTGGCGACTACCTTTCGGCAGGCGGCCTCACCTGCGTAGGCGAGTCACAGATCGACTCCCACCTCCGCCTCGTGCGGCCCGTCGTCAACCGTTGACTCCCCTGAGTCCCGATCGTTCGCAACGCCGACCACCTGATATGGTCTCGACCATGGTCTATATGTTTGTCCGTCTTCGGACTGTCTGAGACGGTGTGTGCGCCGCCGGTCACTTCTGATCAGCGGCAGTTGAGGCGATCCCGCTAGAAGCGTTGCGGCCTGGATTCCGCGTGCCGCGTTTCGCCTGACCCGTCAACGTCACACACCCGCCGGTCGGCGCCTACAGCTGCATTCCGTCCTTGGCGGTCTGCCATGGGCTGGGCCAGCGCTGCGACCGCCTCCATGGTCGCCGGCGTCATGACCGACCTTCGGCGAGCTCACCGGTGGTTATGCCCACCACTCTCATCAGCGGCTCAACGTGCACGTGCACGACAACACGCGTGTTTGCCGCGCCTCAATACGATCGGACTGATCTATATGCCATCTATCTCAAGCCCATCGGACCATCGGCCTGCGTCCGATGACGCTCCCACATTCGTGCTGGTCCACGGTTCCGGCTCCAGCTCGTTCATGTGGGCCCCCATCCAGCGCGAACTCGCGTTGCTCGGCCACCGCAGCTTCGCCGTCGATCTGCCGGGGCATGGCCTCGACGCGCAATACCCGGTCGCCTACCAGGCCCCGCAGGATCTCGATGCCTGGGCGACCGAGCCGTCGACGCTGGCCGGCGTCACTCTGCAGGACAACATCGACATGGTCGTCGACGTCGTCCGCCGCGTCGCCGAGCACGGACCTGTGGTGCTGGTGGGCGCCAGCCTCGGCGGGACGGCCATCACCGGGGTAGGCAATACGATCCCCGAACTGGTGGATCGGCTCGTGTACATCTCCGCGTGGTCGTGTGTGCAACGGGCGAACCCCATCGAATACATGCAGGAGCCCGAGTTCGGAGCCAATCTGTTGGCCCCCCTGTACGCGCTCAACGTCGGAGACCCGGCCCAACTCGGTGTCGGTCGAGCCAATTACCGCACCGCGGACGCTACGCTGCTCGCCGCTCTCAAGGCGGCGATCATGGCCGACGTCACCGACGAACAGTTCCGGGCTTTCCTCAACATCCTGCAACCGGACGAGTCGATCGCGGTGATGACGGCCGACGCTCGCGTCCACGCCGACACCTGGGGCACGATCGCCCGCACCTACATTCGTCTCACCGGCGACAGAACCCTCCCGGTGGCCATGCAGGACAGGCTGATCGCCGAAGCGGACGCACTGACTCCGGACAATCCCTACGACGTTCACACCCTAGACACGACCCATGTGGGGTTCGTGTTCAGAGCGGCAGAGGTGGCCGCCATCCTCAACAAGCTAGCTATCTAACGACGACTCAGAACCACCTCGTGTCCACGCCAACAGCGCATGTACACGAGGTGTTGGTGAGCAGATGGTGATATCGGCCGTCTAACCCCGGCCCGCGTGGTTCCCCGCGCGAGACCGGCCCCCAGGCCGCAGCTCGCGCGGGGAGGACCGCGCGGGGTTGAAGATCGGAAAGCGAAAGGCCCCTGACGGCGTAATGCCTGTTCAGGGGCCTTTCACTTGCAGAGCCAACGAGGGAATCGAACCCCTGACCTTCTGTTTACAAGGGAGTTCCGACTCGTTCACGCGCGCTCAACGCCGACCTGGACGCCCGCTCTCCCGAGTTGTTCCTCCCACGCGATTCCATCGCTGTCCGGGATCGTCCAGCGCCGTTGTTAGCAAGGCTGTTTGCAGGTGCCCGTCAGGCGACGCGGCGTAGGCTCGGCAGCATGAGCACGGCGCATGAAGAGTACGAAGACCTTCACCGCCTGGTCGACCGGCTAACCCCGGACCAGGCGTGAGCGGTGCGTGCGGTCATCTTGCAGCTCGTTCCAGCTCAAAGGCCCAAGAGGCTCCGTCACTCGAAGACTGTCGTTACAGGCGTTTCCCCTTCGCCAAGACGGTGGGCGCCGAACATGACTTGGCCGCCCAATCAGAAGACATCATCCGCAACGAACTCGGCGGATACACCTCGCGATCATCTGCGACACCGGTCCCCTCATCGCGCTATTCAACGAAGCCGATGACGACATGTCACTCGATTTGATTGTCGAAAGCCTCCGGCCTGCCCCCAGGAAGGACGTTGTCCTCGCCGACGAGACGTCAAAGTTCATCGATGATTGGATCGCCGGCTTCGATTAGCCGATTAGATTCTCGCATTCGTTCGTGCATACGATTCTCACGACTAGGGCTACAGCGTCATAGCTTACGTCGCTATGAAGCGGCGTCCAGGCGCCCAGAGAAGGCCATAGGCATCCAATCATTCCGGAGAATGGCAACCTGTGCGCTCCTCAAAGCGACTGGCGTTTCCAATCCGAGGTTCACGTAGGACCTGGCGGCCTCATGATAAACGTTGAGTGCCCTCGATGCATCACCGCTTGCATGGTAGGCCCACATCAAAGCCAGCCACAATCGTTCTCGACAACTGTTTAATTCAAGGAATTTTCGGGCAAGAGATATCGCCCTGGGCCAGGCTCGGTGTACGAGTAGGCGTTCCAAATAATCTTCGCAAAGCGAGACGCGGGCTTCATTGAGGGCGGCCAGCTTGGAATGAGTGCAATTGGCGAGCGAAGCATCCATAGCCACAGGCCCCCTCCATGGCAATAGAGCTTCGCGCATTGCCATTTCAGCTTGATTTAGATTGCCCACCCGAAGTGGCGAAGGGACGGATAACTGAGCTACCTGCCTCTACGAACCTTCTGCGTGGTAGCATTACGCGCCAGCTATGCCCTCCGATCCTATCGGAGGGCATCAGTCTTGTTTACCCTAACAGTGTTCTCATCGCGGCTGTTGTTGGAGTCTGCAATAATGAGTTTGGGATCTTATTCATTTATCGCGACCGTTCGAGGCTGGGAATCATGTGACGCCTCGCCCGAGCTGTCATTTCACTCTTCTCGTGAGCCCGAAAATCGAAGAGTCATTTGCGCGCCCCCCGGGGAAGAGTGGAGTGGCGAGATCGCTGCAAGTGCCAGTTCAATCCTTGCTTCCGCCAGTGGCCCCAGCGGTGAGCCACGTATTTATATTGTAAATATCGACCCCGATAGTGCCGCATTGCCGGAGCCGCGCAGGATTTGGGCAAGGAACACCGGCCAAATATCGGCGCTTGCAATTTCGCCAGGCGGTGAAGTTGCGGCTGTGATTGCCGACGTTGGTGTTGGTCGCAATGAGGAGTGCATCAGTTTTGTTGAATTGAGTGGCTCCCGCGTATGTATGCCTTGGCCCATGGAGATCCCACCTGCATCACACACCTTCTCCATGGCGTTTAGCGAGAACGGAAGACTTGCCATAGGGCGAGTCGCAACCGGACGCGGTCCACAGTTCCGAGAGCTGAGCATATCAACGTGCCATACGGATTGCGCTGTTCCTCATCAAGTACTAGTTGCGGAGGACCGTTTCCATGGGATAGGTCAAATCTTGGGCGGGACGATTTCACCTGACGGAAACTTTGTCGCAGTTGCGCACTCAAGTGATAATGATGAGAATTTTTGCCTATCTATGATATCGACATCCACCGGGGAAAGGCGCCTACTGCTGGAGCGCGAGAACCGCATTACGGACCCCGCCTGGGCCGATCTAGCCTTTGACCGTGCCGGAGCGAGTCTGCTTATTGGCTATGGTGATATTGGATGTATTTCGACATCAAGTCTTGATTATCGGCGCGTGATAGAGGTTGAGGAGGGTGGTTGGGTGAGAGCCGTATGGGGATAGGGCTCACAGGCTCGACGCTAGTGTCGGGTCACATCGTTGATGCCACGTGCCATGTTCGTCCATGAACGATCGGGGACGATTGGCTTCCCCTGTGGCGGACCCGCGGGGAGATCATTAAGCGGTCGTCATCTATCCGACGCTGCCCGTCGGCCGAGTGGAGTGGTCGGCCAACATGGAGAACCTGGGTGCCCTGATCCACCAGTTCTCATGTACCTGAACAGCAGGCTGCCGGCCCGACGTACCCGCGGCCCTGCTACTACGTCGTGCTAGTGCTGAACTTGTGCTTCGGCTTCTTCGTCAACTTCGTGGGCGACCCGCTCGTGACGTTCTGAGCCGTCAGCCCCGGAGGGTGGACCAGGCTCAGGAGGACGCCGATCTGGGCGGACGACAGAGGCATGCCGCTGAGCAGCTCTTTCATGGGGATCATGGGTCCAGCCTGATGGAGATTGCGACGCAGGGTCCAACACCAGAAAGGTCAGGATTAACGCGGATCTGTTGTTAATGTTGCCGCGTGGACCTGCATCCCCGGCTGCTCAGGGTGTTCGTGACCGTCGCCGACGAGCTGCACTTCGGCCGCGCCGCCGCCCGCCTGTACGTGGCCCAGCAGGCGCTCAGCCGCGACATGCGGCGGCTGGAGGAGCAGCTCGGGGCGGCGCTGTTCACCAGGTCCACCCGGCGGGTGCAGCTGACCCCGGCGGGGGCGCGGCTGCTGCCCGGGGCCAGGCGGCTGCTCGCGCTGCACGACGAGCTGGTCGCGGAGGTCTCCGGTGATCGGGGGCCGCTGCTCGTGGACGTCAACATGCAGGGGCACGAGCCGCCGCAGCCGCTGGTCAGGGCCAGAGAGCAGGCGCCGGGAGTGGAGATACTCGCCCGCTTCCACGGCGGGCTGGCCTCCGGGGTCGCCGCCATGCGGGACGGACGTCTCAACGTGTCGTTCGGCCGGTTCGCCGGGCTGCCCGCCGATATGCGCAAGGGGCTGGCCCAGGTGCCCGTGCGGCTGGATCCGCTCGCCGTGCTGGTGCCCGAGGACCATCCGCTGGCCGCGCTGGAGGAGGTGCCGCTCGGCATGCTGGCCGACTTCCCGCTGGACGCCATGACGGGCAACCCCGCCACCACCGAGTGGACCGACCTGGGCGAGCGCCTGGCAGAGAGGTTCGGGCTCACCCTGGCCACGCCACACGCACCGCCGGTCGGAGCCCACGAGATGGGCCTCTACCTGCAACGGCACCGAGAGCCCGTGCTGGCTACGGCGAAGATCGGCGGGATCCCCGGCGCCGTGGTGCGGCCCCTGGTCGATCCCGTGCCGCTCACCCTGGAGAACCTCGTCTTCCCCGAGGGCCTGCGGCATCCAGGTCTGGACGCGCTACTCCAGGCCGTCACGGAGATCCAGAGGGTGGAGCACTGGCTGCGCCGGCCGCCGCACTCCTGGCTGCCCGAGGCCGACGAGGCGCTGCTGGGGCGGAGACCGCAGCGCTGGCGCTGATGAGCCTGGACCCGACCGGCAAGGGGCGCAAGAGATGGACCATGCGCTGGAAGGCGCCCCTCAACGCCTTCGAGAGCCGCCTCACCCTCGCCAGCCGCTGACCACTTCAACAACCAAGATCAGCCGTTGAGTTGGCACTCCCATGCGAGGTAGGGCAGTAGCACGAATCCCGGTAACTCGGCGCCATCAGGTCGAGGCGGTCCGCGTATTCGGGTCGGCCGAGATCTCGGTACGCGCGCGCCCACAACGGTTTGAGGTCAGCGAAGTAGCAGCTCGGTCCGTTGACGAAAGTGTCTTTGAGCGCGAGCAACGCTGTCGCCGGGTACCCGGCATCGAGCCAGCATGTGGCGGCGATTAGCTCTGGTTCGAGCGATGGGCGGTCCGCGACTACCGACCTCCGATCGGCGTACGCGTCGGCTGGGGCGAGCACGCCGATGCCGTCCGCGCCGGGCTCGTGTCGCCACCCCTCCGGTACGTCAAACACGATGTCGTACTCGGTGTCCTCCCGGACGGTCGTGCCTTCCCACCATGAACCGGGAAAGGTCCGATCCGGGGCTGGCTGTATGCGGAGTTCGGCGGCCAATCGGTCAACAAGTCTCTGGTCCTTAGCGCGCGCGTCGATGCGGTACTGGTTTTGGGCGAGCCACACGTCTGGGTCGCGCCACGCCGGAGGTTTCGGGACCGGGTTCTCGCGCCACCGCCGCAGGGCCCACGACAGCATGAACTCCAGGCCGGTACGGGTGTCCGCGCCGATCAGGGTCACGCCGTGGTCATGACCGTTGGCCAGGACAACCGGATGGTCCAGCCGCCCGAGTTCCGGCGCGGGTACCAGCCAGCCGACGTCGCCGCCGTCGCCAAGGGAGCCGAAGGGCACGAACTCCGGCGTGGCGAAGTGCGGTACCGATAGCCGCCGATCCAGGCTCTCGAACACCGGGTAGGCGTCGCAGCCATTGGGCGGGCGGGGAATCGTGGCCAGGTCGAACATGAAGTCGTAGTGGGATATCAGC
The DNA here is from genome assembly GCF_040300065.1 of Nonomuraea sp. NPDC000554. Taxonomy (NCBI): domain Bacteria; kingdom Bacillati; phylum Actinomycetota; class Actinomycetes; order Streptosporangiales; family Streptosporangiaceae; genus Nonomuraea; species Nonomuraea sp. NPDC000554. The sequence continues at coordinate 79,241 of NZ_JBEPDC010000041.1, forward strand.
AGGGTGTAATCGTAGGCTTCGTTCTCTTTGCAGAAGTCGTACGCGGCCTGCCAGGCGATGTCGATCAGCATGCGTAGCGCGGGCGGAGTGGGGAACGGGAAGAGGTCGTCAACCCATGGCGGCGCTGTCGAATCGGTCACGGCACCAGAGGATACTGACCGACATCAACCGCCTGATGTGGCCTCCGGGCGGGCAGTTTCACCGTTGCCTGGCCGCCGCATGTCATCCCACCACGAGGTACGTACGGAGCGCGTCAGCAAGCCATGAGGGCATCCCACTGCTGTACAAGATGAAAAAGGCCCCTTCCGTATCCCGGAAGGGGCCTTTGAGCTGCGAGCCGACGAGGGGAATCGAACCCCTGACCTTCTGTTTACAAGGAAATTCTCGTCCGTCCACAGCCGTCCACGGCCCTCCGCTGTCCCAGCTCACATATCGCTGCGACAAGGTTGGCCATCCATAACCGTTCATGATCGTCCAAGGTCGTTGTTAGCATCCGCGTTAGCAAGATCAGGTACGGACTAGGACCAGCCGAGACGCGCTTCGGGATGGCCGGAGACTGACCGAGCGGAGGAAGCCTGCTGTCAGCAGGAACCGTCAAAGCAAGGGTCCGGTCGACCTCACCGACAACTCGGCGCTGCCTGTATGCGATCATCGATGGATGACAACGAGAAAGGCCCATGGTCGCTGACCACCGGCTCGCGTTGCACGCGACGCTTCCCGACCGCTAGACCCAGCGGGGACGACCACGGCGCGTCTCATCGATCCCTAGCACGGTGATGGGCTTCGGCTCGGCCGGCAACACCCGCCCGGCATGAGAGGTGAACGCCGCTGAGGCCACCGGCCAGGACACACCGTGATCCCGCGCCGACTGCACGATGGTGCGACCGCCGTCGGCCACCGCCGCGCCAGTGGCGCGGCGTAACCGCTCGGTCAGCCTCGCCCGCGCGGGGATCTGCGACACCTGCTCGGTGAGCGTCTTGCGCGGGCAGCCAGCCTTCGAACAGATCCAGCGCCTCTTGCGCCATAGCAGCGCGCAGCGGCGACCAGCAACAGGCAGATCCCTCGGCCAGGTGGTCACCCACTGCTTCATCTGGGTGGCCCTTACCCCGCGACCGGGGCACATCCGCGCCCGCTCATCCACCGTCGCCAACCAGACGATCGGCCCCTCACCAGCGCGTTCATCTCTTGCCATGACCTCGACGACGGCCAACCCATCCAGGCCCAGCAACCGGGTCGTATCGTTGACCATGCTCGCGGCTCTTCCGTTGTGATCTTCTGCGTAAACAACAGACATGATCAATGAGAACCGCGAGCGCCCTCAAGAGACGACCGTAACCCCAACCGCGCGTGTGAGCAGTCAGCCTTCACTCCCGATCATGTTCGAAGAGCCCACAAACCCGATCACGTGTCACTGACGGAGGAAGCCCTGTGGGGTTGGATCTATGGGCCTCGCCGGTTCGGCTGAACTCACCTTCGATGCGTCTCATCCAAATCAACGCACAGGCGTGGGAGGTCGCCTCGCTTCGGCCACCTTTCAGTTTCCCCGAGGACGAGCCGTTGCCTGACATCAGTCGCGAACTGCTGGCCACCCTTCCGGAAGGCTTCGACTTCGCCTGCCCGTTCCCGGACCGCTCGTACGGCCAGGCCGAATATCTCCTCGACCCGGCGGGCTACAGAGAGCTGACCGGCTGGCCCCAGCGGGAACGGTCACTGCCGTACCGGATCATCGAAGGGGACAAGTACTTCGCCGATCATGCCACCGGTTGTCAAGGCCTGCGATGGCGGTGCTCCACGGCATCATTCCTCGCTGAAGCCGCCGCCACGATCGACGCGATCGACGTAGCGGCAGCCCGTCAAGAGTTCTCCGTCGCCGACATGCGGACTCTCGGCGTCTACAAGGTGACCGAGACTGAACGTGACGACGAGGTGTTCAAGCGGGTGTTGAACAATCTGCGACAGCTCGCCCGCTACTACCACCAGCTCGTTGAGCACGGCTTGGACCTCATCATCGAGAAGGCCTGACTCAGAAGCTCCTCGGGCGGCTCGCCAGTTGAAATCAGCAGACGGGAGATCTGCTCGACGTGCTCGCGCTGGCGCGCACGCACCCCGACCGGCACGTCATCGCGGATCGGCTGTTTCGGTTCTACGACCGGTGTGTTGCCTCCGGCCTGCCCGAACTCGGACGTCTGGCCATCACGATCGAGACCTGGAGGCCCGAAATCATGACATTTCTTCAGACCGGCATCACCAACGCGGGCTCTGAAGGCACCAACCCCGTGATCAAGACCGTAGCCCGCGATGCCTACGGCTTCCGTAACCCCGAGAACCAACGGTTACGCGCCCGCTGCGCGACCACCCGTAGAAGCCGTGGATGTCTCAACCCCGCCTAACTTCGAAGAGCCCCTATGGCAGGAAACGAACTCTGGCGGAAGCGGCGCGCATGCTCGAACGTCCGCTTTTCAGGCGGAGCAATCGCCCTGCTCCGCTGATCGAGACTATGGTCAGGCGCATGTGGACGGTGGCGCGAATGCGTGGGCGTGTGAGGACGTTGCTGTCAGCGCTGCTGTAACCTCAGCCATGGTTACCCCGGTGGCAGGGCCCGACGGAGGAGGGCCTTGCTGGCGATCGCCCTAGCCCGTATGGCGGGCACCGAAGCCCGCGATCGTCACGGCCTCAGCCACCGTACCGCCTTCTGATCCGTAGCAAGGTCAGGGACGTCTACAGGCGTCCACCGCTGACATGAATGCCTACTCAGAGGCGGTATCTGGTGTCGGAGATTCCAACGATGTCCATCGTCGTCCAGGGCTGTTGTTAGCACCGGCGTTAGCAAGAGCTCCCTTGACGGCAGTCGCAGAAGATGGCCTTCTCGATCCACCGCGGCACAGAGATCTACGCTAGGCCCGTGCCGCCCTGTCTCGATGTCTACGTGTGGATCTCAGAGCGTAGCCCCGAAGTCTTCGGACAGTTCATCGACAGGTACGTCAACGTGGACGACCCCGGTGACGAGCGGTTCCACGCCTTCCAACGGGTCTATGTCCTGGGTATTGCGAGCGGCGTGGACAATAGGGCACTTTATGAGTTGTGCCTCGAACGAGAAGACGCCTTCACGCTCTACCTGAGGGCACGCGACCACTACCAGGCCATCATCACAGTCACACGTGACGGGGCCACCGTTCTCGGCCTCAGCGTCGACGCTCCAGACGATCTATCGGAAACGCTGCAGCAGGCCGAACGGCTCGTAGAGCAGCTTCAACAGCAGTTCTCTGCCCCCGCCTGCCTTGCGGGGGTCGAGCTGCCGCCGGCCAGGGACCGCGCTGAATGGGAAGAAGAGGACCTCGTGCTACTTCGCACGGGCGAACTTCCCGCTCTCTGACCCTGGTGCCAATAGCGCCTCAACCGGACCATGCAGCTGACACGGGCGACCACTCCTCCCTACGCTGTCCGGATGATCAATCCGATTGAACTCGTCATTTTCGACTGCGACGGCGTGCTCATCGACAGCGAACGCATAGCCGTGCGCCTCCACGTCGCCGTGGGCGCCGAGCTGGGCTGGCCGCTGACCGAAGCCGAGGTGATCGAAAAGTTCATCGGCCGGTCGATCGTCTCCAACGGGGAGCAAATCGCCGCCCAAGTAGGCCCGAGCCGGGCCAGGCTCTGGCTGGAGAGATTCGAGCAACTCCACCGCGCGGCCGTCGATGCCGAACTCACCCCGGTCGATGGCATCCTCGAAGTCCTCGGCACCCTCACGCTTCCCAGCTGCGTAGCCTCTGGCGGCAGTCACGACACGATGCGCCACACCCTGGGCCACACCGGGATCTACCGATACTTCGAAGGCCGTATCTTCAGCGCCAGTGAGGTGGCACACGGCAAACCGGCCCCCGACCTGTTCCTGCACGCCGCCAAGCAGATGGGCGTCCACCCGTCGGCCTGCATCGTCGTCGAGGACAGTAAATACGGGATCCAGGCAGCCCGCGCAGCCGGCATGCGCGCCCTTGGATACGCCGGCGGACTCACGCCCGCGCAATGGCTCGAAGGACCGAACACAACGGTCTTCGACGACATGCGCAAACTCCCGGGACTGCTCGCAGGAGCCTGACTGACCATGACCTCGCGCGTTGTGATCCGCATCACATACCTAACCGCGAATCGCAACACGCCCCTGCCCCAGGGCGTTGCAGCGGAGTGCCACAACTTCGACAGGTCAATCGCCACAGGAACTCATCCGAACACGGATAGTGCGCGGACAAGCCACACCGCGCTCACCCACGCCGCCGAGAACGGCGCCAACACCGGCACGCTCCTGGCCTACTCCGGTCATGCCTCCGTCGCCAGCCTGGCGCGCTACACCCGGGTCTCACCCGACGCCCTCACCCGCTGGCAAGCCCGCCGCGATCCCCACCGCCGCGGCTGACCGGGCCGAACTCCTCTCCGCGGCCCGTTTCTGCTGTATTCCGGTGGCACCCGATCCACAAGCGTCCACGATCGTCCAAGGCTGTTGTTAGCATCCGCGTTAGCAAGATCGCACCATATGTATCACGGGCCTGTCTCCCGACGCGTGACCGCGTGAACTACCAGGTCTCTGATGCCGCGCGAGGGGCCAGCCAGAATTGGCGGCCCTGTAGGCCGTGATCAGAAACTCACGTATCGAGCGCGTACCTTCAAGGAGTGCCATGGCTGTCACCGACGAAGCCGGATGGTTCAACATCGGCTGGAACGAGTGGGCAGACCTCGGCCTGATCCGTGCCCAGCTCGACGCGGGCGCCGATCCGAACTCCGGCGTGCGCATCTTTGAAAAGCCGCTGCACGTCGCGGCTGAGCGGGGCTCGCCAGAAGTGATCGCTGAGCTGGCCATGCGCGGCGCTGACGTTGACGCGGAACATCAAGGCCGTACTGCGCTCTGGGTGGCCGTCGTCGAAGGCCGCCCGGACAACGCCCGAGCCCTCGTCTCCGCTGGAGCGGACCCGTGGCGCCCTACGATAGGCAGCTGGTCCCCCGGCCGCCTCAGTCTGGCCGGTCCCACTCCTGGCCTCTTCCCCATCCCCTCACCGGAGATCGGCCTGTCCGAAGCCGAGGCCACCGCCACAGCGGAAGCCAAACGTTTGATCATCGCCCTGGGAGATTCCTATTACGACGGCCTGAGTGTGGCTGCGTAGCCGACATCAGCGCAGCCGAGGCGATTGCGCGTCTGGATGCCGCACCTGCCGTCGGGGTAAACATAGAAGCGCTTTACGAGGCCCCGTGGACCAACCCGGACGCTGAGCTGATCGTCGGTACTACGGACGTGCCTGGTGGCTGCGTCATAACCCAGCCCTGGGGGTTCACCCCGTCCACCCCCGGCGTCGTCATGCGCGTCTCGCCGGGCACGGTCTGCTACAGCATGTACGCCAATCCCAAGGGCGGCAGGGGAGGATACGTCGCCCGAGACGGCGCCGTCATCACAGCATGGGAGACGCCCAACGTCCACAGCATCTCCCCTGACGCCCTTGCCGAGGAGATTCTCGCCGCCTACCTCTACCGCGGTCGCCCTGTCGCCTTTTGCTGCGCCGGCGCGGGCCTGCGCCTGGCCGACGCCCGATGGAAGCGCCCGGACACCGTCGGTGCCATCACGGACAGCGGAATCTGCATGCTCGTCCACGACAGGCCGGGTTATGGCGGCTCAACCCGCCAACCACGGCGCGCTGTCGCCGACGTGGTCGCGGATGTGCGCGTGCTCGTGGATACGCAGGGCTGGGATCGTTTCGCCGTCGCCGGAGTGTCCGGTGGCGGTCCTCACGCCTTGGCATGTGCCGCGCTGCTTTCCGACCGAGTGACGCGGTGCGCTGTTAGTGCCTGCATCGCGCCTCCCCTTGTCGAGGGACCCGAGCCGTCTCCCGATGAGGAGGACCCGCGCCGCAACCTGATCTCGTGGCTGGCTGCGCAGGGCGAGCATCGTCTGAGGCCGCGCATCGAGGAAGCCGCCCACCAGATCATGGCGTCGATCCAACGGGGAGGACCTGAGGTGATCCCCGATCCGGATGCTCCTGGGACCGACTCGGTGGCGGTGGGACCCGCGAAGGACAGCCCCGCCTCGATGGCCCGCCTGACAGCGACGTTCGTGGACAGTCATGAGGGATGGGTCGATGACAACATCGCCTTTGCTGCGGACTGGGGTTTCACCCTCCCCTCAATCGGGGTTCCCGTCAGCCTCTGGTACGGGACCAAGGATGATAGGAGCCGCAAGCAGGCCGCATATCTGGCGGCGGCGATCAAGACGGCGGACTGCCATGAATACGTTGGCGGTCACCTGCAAAACGATCTAGCTCACCGCAGAATGCTGGCCTGGTTGCAGGGTTGAACGGGATGTCGGACCTGGTGAAGCGGAAAGCTTCTCCCCGCGATACCGGGCCCGCAGCCCTCCGTTCCGCGCGGTCATCATCCCGGAGTCGGAGCGCCCCCGCCGAAGGCACTGTTCTTTGAAGGTGTCGGGTGCGAGTCGTGTCCGTCAGTCCATTCGCTATCGAGGATGCTAAATAGAGCGGAGTCTCGCCAGCCGTCGCGCAACTTGGCCGTATGCCGAAGGTGGCCTTCCTGTGTCATCCCGAGTTTCGTCAGGACGGCTGCGGAGGCAGCGTTTCGTGGATCGCAGGTGGCGTAGATGCGGTGCATTCCGAGTTGGTGGAAGCCGATGTGCAGCAGGTGCCGGCCGATGGCGGTGCCCAGGCCGCGGCCCCAGACGCGGGGGTGGGTGAGGTACCGGATTTCTCCTTGGGCGTGGGTGAAGCTGTGGATGTGGAACTCCCCCATTCCTATGACCTCATCGTCATGGAGGGCTGCGTAGGCAAAACGTGTTTGTTCCTCTTCACGCCATGTGGCTACGGCTTCTGCCACGAACTCACGCGTTTGAGCGAGCGTGTTGGGTCCCCATGCCTGATACCAACAGACCTCGGGGAGGCTGGCCCAGGAATGGACGGCTTCGACATCGGTGGGTTGGAGCTGCCGGAGTCGGACTTCGGGATGGCTCATGATCCGAATGATGCCGCATGATTGAGATAGACGAGGTTCCGCGGCGTCTCGTGCCGGCGCGGTCCGAGCACGACCGCGCGCGAGAACGGCCCCCAGGCCGCACGCGCACTGTGCGGCCGAGCTTAGGGCCGCCCTTGATCCATGTGAGCGTAATTCGGCAGAGGTTAGTAATCGGTTGGTGTGCAGCCGACGATGATCGTTTACGCCTGGGTCTGAGTCTTCTGCTTGAGGCGTTCGTAGGGGGTCTGGCCGCCGAGGCCGCCGTGGGGTCGAT